>CAYUBC010000390.1:0-4336 GCA_964442885.1 uncultured bacterium
GGGGTGGGGGGGTGTTGGGGTAGTGGGGTGGTGGGGTGGTGGGTCTTTCCTTTTAATTTTTCAAGTTTCCTTCTTCTCTATTCCCTACTCCCTATTCCCTATTCCCCCTTATTACCGCTCTTCTCGTTGACCGGCGACTACAGTTAACAACTCGTCAACGGTCAGGCTACGTTTGAGGGCGGTGGCGCGATCGCGCACAGCGTTGAGCACCGACTGGCTGCAATCGGCATCCAGGTGAACGCCCTGGGTTTGCAAGACCTGGTTAATCAGGTGGCGGCCAGAGTGTTTGCCCACTACCAGGCTACGCTGACGACCCACTTCGCTGGGGTCGAAGGGTTCGTAGGTGCTGGGGTTTTGTAAAATGCCGTGGGCGTGAATGCCCGACTCGTGGGCGAAGGTGTTGTCGCCAACAATGGCCTTCCAGGGGGGGACGGCATAGTTCACCGTTTTAGCAACAAATCGGGACAGTTCCAGAAAATGCTGGGTTTGAATGCCAGTTTTGAGGCCGTAGAGGTGTTTTAGGCCCATGACTACCTCTTCCAGGGCGGCGTTGCCAGCCCGTTCGCCTAAACCGTTGACGGTGGTGTTGACGGAGGCTGCCCCCGCCCGCACCCCAGCCAGGGCGTTGGCGGTGGCCAGGCCCAGGTCGTTATGGGTGTGCATTTCGACGGGAATATCCAGAGCATTCACTAGCTTTTGCACTTTGTCGAAGGTCGTGAAGGGGTCGAGAATGCCCACCGTGTCGCAAAAGCGAAATCGAAACGCGCCCCACTCCTGAGCATACTGGGCGGCATCGATGAGGAAGGTTTCGTCGGCCCGTGAGCTATCCTCACCGCCCACACTCACCGCTAAGCCGTGGTCGCGGGCAAAGGTAATGGCATCTCGCAGGTGTTCTAGCATAGCCACCCAGCGGCCCTGAAACTTCACCTGAATTTGCACATCCGAGACCGGAATAGAAATGTGCACCCGCTTCAAGCCGCAGTGAATAGAGGCTTGAATGTCTGACAGGACGGCTCGGTTCCAACCCAGGAGATGGGCATTCAATCCCAGATCGGCAATGGCGCGAATGGCTTTGGCCTCGTCCTGGCCCATAGCGGGAATGCCCACTTCAAGTTCGTGAACGCCAATGGCATCGAGGAATTTGGCAATGGCTACTTTTTCCTCCAGACCAAAGGCCACGCCAGCGGCCTGTTCGCCATCGCGGAGGGTCGTGTCGTTGATGTGGATAGGGGAGAGCATGGGGGTAACGGGGGTGGGGGGTGGGTTCTGACCGTTGACCTTTGTATTCAACGGTCAACGGTCAGCAGTCAAAAGGGCGTCACACTTTGAGGCTGTCCATGGCCAGGAAGTGCTCTAGGTGGAAGGCCCGGTCTTCAGATTTGAGCAAAATGCCGTCATAGAGGTAGCGGGTGGCGCGATCGCCAACGCTTTCGGCCTGGGTAGAGAGGCGGCGCAGCAGGGTAATGATGGCCTGCTCCGCTGCCAGGTCAGTTTCGACCATGGTGCGGCAGGTGTAAGCTCCGTCGGGCTCTGGGGCAAAGCAGCAGAGGTCGGCCAGGGTGGCAAAGGTGCCAGCGGGAATACCGCCCAGGCCATTCAGCCGTTCGGCCAGGTCATGGGCATGGCCTTGAGCCGCATCGTAGCCTGTTTCAAAGAATTCGTGGAGGGAATAGAACTCGGCTCCTTCCACCACAAAATGATGCTTTTGGTATTGCAAATAGAGGGCTTGAAAGCTGGCATAGGCCAGGTTTAGCCCTTCGCAAATGGTGGTAGTAATGTCGAGTTCAAAACCAACGGAATTAGTACCGACTTCGCCAAAGGCGCGAACTAGAGTGGCAGTGGTCATGGGGGACTCCAGATAAGGGAAAGGGGAAAGGGGGAAGAGAGAAGCGGGAAGAGAGGGTTAGGGTGTTGGGGGGTTATCCTTCACGGTTTACCCTTTCAAGCTGTTTTTCTTCGCGTCTACGTTGTTTGGCTGCGCGTGTACCTAAGAGTTGGCCAAACAAATCACCTGAGTTTGCCAGCAGCGCTCTAGCCAGTCCACGCTTTCCTGGCGGGAGAACGAGAACTGATGAACCGTGCTTCGCACGAGCAATAGGGCTAGAGCGTGGTTAACTTCAACACGCAGGGTGCCGTCGGCGGGGCAGGCGGCGGGGATGTTGAGTTCTTGCAGACGACGGTGGATTGACCAGCGATCGCACCGCCGAACTACAACGGTTTGCTCCCAACTGGGGACAGCAGGGGACTGATTCATGGGATTAACTCCTGGGATAGTAGGGAGGGATGGGCAGGGGTAGCTGGTTTCAGGTCGGCCAGTTGCGCTTCCAGGGCTTCAATGCGATCTAACAATGCGCGCAGGGTGGTGGCTTCAGCATCGGGTAGCTGGCCGTGTTCCAAAGGTTCGGTAGCAGTATTGCAACGGCAGACATTGCGGTTGGGGATGCCGACGGCGGTGCAGTGAGCGGGCACCGGGCGCAACACCACCGACCCGGCCCCAATCCGGGCATAGTCGCCAAGGGTGATGTTGCCTAACACCTTGGCACCAGAGCCAATCACCACATGGCGACCCACGGTGGGGTGGCGCTTGCCGGTTTCTTTGCCGGTGCCGCCCAGGGTAACGCCCTGGTAAATTAGGCTGTAGTCGCCGATGATGGCGGTTTCGCCAATAACAACGCCCATACCGTGGTCAATGAAGACACCCCGGCCAATTTGCGCACCCGGATGAATGTCAATGCCGGTAAAAAAGCGGCTCAGGTGAGCAATTAGCCTGGGCAAGAAATGGATTCCCTGCCGGTGCAGCGCGTGGGCCAGACGATGAGCAACCAGGGCATGCAAACCCGGATAGCAGCACAGCACCTCTAACCAGTGGTGGGCAGCCGGGTCGCGCTTAAAGATAATGGCAAAGTCGTCGATTAGGGGAAAGCGCTGCCGAAGCTGATCGGCCTTGGCTGACCAGAGTGAGGTTGAAAAGCGGGGCAGGGAGAGAACCATGACGTTGGGGCGGCGTTTGTTTCTCTGCTTATAGCAATAGCTAAATTGCTAAAGCCTGCGGCTGGCCTTATCCAGATTGACTAAAGTAATTAGAGCTGCGCTCAACCGTTGAACACCTTGAAAAACCGTGCCCTGCGTTTTATTTGAGCACGGGGGACGGGTATTTTTTCCCAGAGGGATAGGTATTTTTGCAATCAGAAGTACGTATTGTGTACTCACCCCAACGCTTTAATTGGTAAGGCTTAAAGGCGTTTTTGGAGTTCAGAAATTTTAGCTCTGTGATGTACTCAAGCAGAGCTTTTTGCCAACCTACTCTACAATTTCACAATAGAAACTGTAGCAGGTTTATCTAAACCTCATCAAATTAGTTCAGCAATCCTTAACCGTTAGACCTGGCCCAACAGCGCCGACTCAGGGTCTGGTTTTACCCGGCCCCCGGCGTCGGCAGTTTGGGGCAGCTAAAATAACCTAGCCTTTGAAATATGGATCTCTTTGTGGATCTCTTTGACCATAACCGCCAACGCCAAATTGACCAGGAGGCTCCCCTGGCGGCGCGGATGCGGCCTCGCAGTCTGGATGAGTTCATCGGCCAGGATGCCGTGGTGGGGCCGGGGCGGCTGTTGCGGCGAGCGATTCAGGCTGATCAGCTCTCGTCGCTGATTTTCTTTGGCCCACCTGGGACGGGCAAAACTACCCTGGCCCAAATCATCGCCAACAGCACCAGCGCTCACTTCATTGCCCTCAATGCCGTCCTGTCTGGGGTGAAGGACATTCGCGAGGCCATTGCCGCCGCCCAGAATCTGCGTGGCCAGTACGGACGGCGCACGATTTTGTTTATCGACGAAGTCCACCGCTTCAACAAGGCCCAGCAGGATGCTCTGCTGCCCTGGGTAGAAAACGGCACCGTAATTCTGATTGGGGCCACTACGGAAAATCCCTACTTTGAGGTGAACAAGGCGCTGGTTAGTCGGTCGCGGCTGTTTCAGCTTAAGCCGCTGGAAGCCGCTGACCTGTACCGGGTGGTAGAGCAGGCTCTGGCGGATCGGGAGCGGGGCTACGGCGATCACCCCATCCACCTTGAGCCCGCCGCGTTGGATCACCTGGTCAACGTGGCCAATGGCGATGCCCGCGCCCTGCTCAACGCCCTGGAGCTGGCGGTAGAAACCACCCCAGCCAACGACAGCGGCCAAATTACCATCACCCTGGCGGTGGCGGAGGAGTCCATCCAGCGGCGAGCCGTGCTCTACGACAAGGAGGGCGATGCCCACTTCGACACCATCAGCGCTTTCATCAAAAGCGTGCGCGGCTCCGACCCGGATGCCGCCCTCTACTGGCTGGCCCGCAT
>CAYUBC010000391.1:0-4322 GCA_964442885.1 uncultured bacterium
GGTCAGCTAGAGCCGGGAGGCTGGCTGGGGGGTCTGCGCACCGAAACCCTGCGCAAGGGCGAAGAAAATGCGATCGGCTTCTTCTACTGGCTCACCACAGGCACCACCGACTCCCAAATCGACGACTCCTGGAAAGAACCGGAGCCTTACAACATCTACCTCAAGGGGTTAGATTCCCCCATGAATACTGCCCACGGGCTTTCCAAGTACCCCTACATTCGCGAAGCGCGGCGGATTATTGGTCGGCCCTCCTTCGGCTACGAGGATGGCTTCATGATCAGCGAGATTGACTTTTCCTGGAATAACTTTGCTTCCGAGTTCTACCAGCAAAACCTGGATGAAAGCACCTTCACCTCCATGCGCCGCTTTTTAGCCGGGCTAGACACCATCGATACCTTCATGCCTGATGCTAACCCCAACGAGTTTCCAATTCGGGGCCGCTCTCGCATTTATCCCGACTCGGTGGGTATTGCCCAGTACGCCATTGACTTCCATCCCTGCATGGCCGAGTACCCGGCAGAAAAACCCGGCAACATCGAGCGGCCCGGAGTGCGGCAGGCCCACGGTCAGGCTTACCCAGCCCAAATTCCCCTGCGGGCGATGATTCCCCAGCGGGTAGACAACATGCTGGTCGCCAGCAAGAGCATTGCCGCCAGCTACAGCGCGGCCGCCGCCTACCGGGTGCATTCCTTCGAGTGGTCTGTAGGGGCCGCCGCCGCCCACGCTATCGATTTCTCTCTGCGCAATGGCGTGCTGCCCTACGAACTGGTGGATAACCTGCCTAATCAGGAACCCCTGCTTGACCAATTGCGCACGGAAATACAAGCCAGCGGCAATCCGACAAAGTTTCCCAACACGTCCATCTTCAACGAAGACTGGACCAAGTGGAAGCCCTGGTAAGCCCTACTGGTAGGCCGTTCAGAACCCGTGCTGTGACCGTAGCGCTCTTGGGCATAGCGGTTACGGTACGGGTTCTTTGGTTAAATCCACGTGGGTAACCACCAGCGTCGTTGCAGTGCCTCGGAAGACAGTGGCGAACCCAAAAATAGAGGCAGCCAGAACCAGAAACTGAGGGCGATCGCCCCCACCAGGCACCAGGCAACCCGTCGATAGGAGCGGCGGCGATCCTCCAGCCAGCGGGCTAGAAGCCAGGCCAGGGCCAGAGTGCTAAAGACAACCATCGCCAGGGCATGGTAGAGAAATGTGCAGCGGCTGACCAGCATCCACGGCAGCCAGTTGGCCAGGTAGTTGAGCAAAATAAACCACTCCACAGACGCTCTACCCCGACGATGCGAGGGGGCGGGCGGGCTAGGGGCTGGGGATGAGTCGGCCCTGGCTCGCCACCGGCTGACTTGGCCCAACCCCAGCGCTAACACCGAAGCCGTACCTAGCCACCACAGCACTGGATTTCCCATGCCCTGAATGGTGAAAATCGTGTCCCCGTAGGCCCGATAGGGAGCCAGCATCGCCCCGCTGCCGCCCACCCCTTTGTGAAAATAGGCGATGGGGCGCAGCATCAGGGGCCAGGTATACCAGGCCGAACAGTAGGGGTGGGGCGCATGGTCAGCGCCAATGGTCTGATGAGCCCGCCAGAGATTGCTGTGGACAGCGGTAAAGGATTCTGCCGTCAGATTGAGGTGGGGCAGCCAGAGCAGGCTGTAAGTGAGAACCGGCAGAACGCCCAGGTAAACGGCCCAGGCTTGCCAGGGCAGGCTTTGCCAGGGCTGAGTTGGTCGCGGTTCAGAGGGATTGCGTTCTAGACGCCGGGTGGCCAACTCCCACAGCACCAAACCCAGCCAAAACCCGGCCCCATTCCACTTAACGTTCACGGCGGCTCCCAGCGCTACCCCCGCTGCCAGCCGCCAGCCGGGTGCCCAGGCTTTAGACACCCTGGCGGCCAACCAACAGACCTGACCCAACAGCCCAAACCACAGCCAGTAGAGGTTAATCAGGGCAAGGCGCGACTCCACCAGGGTTAACCCGTCCATTACCATCAGGCTACCGGCCACCAGGCTAAATCGCCAGCGGCGGTGCAGCGGGTAGCCCCAACTGAGTAAATAGGCCAGGGCAGCGGTGAGTATGGGCAGCGTAGCCCCAACCACACTATTCAGCCAGCGAAAACTAAGGGGGCTGAGGTTTTGCCCCTCCACGGCAACCGTAGGCCAGTGAAACCAGGCGGCAGGCCACTGAGCCAGCCAAATGCCTAACGCAAGCAAATACTTAGCCAGGGGCGGGTGAGCATCAAACCCAGGGGCTTGGTTGAGATAGCCTAGGGCAAAGGGCACGTAGTAGATTTCATCAAACACCAGCTCGTTGAATTGGCCCAGGTGCCAAACTCGAAACCCCAGGGCAACCAGGCCCAAAAGCCCAAGCCAGGGCGCTATTGATAGGGAAGGTTTGGTCATGGAACTGGAGCAGGTTATTATTAAGAACTGCGATCGCTGGGCCGCTACTTAAGGGCCAAGGAGAATGTCCTGTGAAATTGAGTCACGTTGTTGCGAGTGTTATAGCAGGTCTGCTAGGCGCTTGGGCTACAATCCCAGCCTTAGCCGCCAGCCTTGACACAGTTTCAGCCAGCCGACTGATAGAAACCAACCTGGAGCCATCCTTTGAAGCTGAGCGCGTTTGGCTGGCCCAGAACCGCTCCCCCAGTAACTTGAGCACTGCTCAGCAAGAACAACTGGACGATCTGTTGCGCCAGGGGCAGGAGCGGGTAGCGGCCAAAGACTATGCGGGGGCCGTTACTATCTATCAGCAAGCGGCCCAAATTGACCCTCAAAATGCGCGTATTCTCTCTGGCATTGGCTACCTGCATATTCAGCAGGGCGAGTATGCTGAAGCCGTAGCCGCCTACCGCCGCGCCGTAGCCCTGGATGGCAATAACCTGGCGTTTCGCTATGGGCTGGCTCACAGCCTCTACAACAGCGACCAGCTCGACGAAGCACTGGAGACCTACCGCGACATTGTGGCCCGCAACCCCCGCGAAGCCAATGCTTACCTGGGCATTGGTAGCATTCAAATTCAGCGGCAAGATTACGATGCCGCCCTCAGTATCTACCAGGACATGGTGCGGGTGATTCCCGGCAATGCCCAGGCCTATGAGGCGTTGGGCAATCTATATATCCAGCAAGAAGACTACGAGCAGGCCCTGGTTTACCTGCGCCGAGGGCTACAGGCCAGCGTTGATAAAAGCAACCTCTACGTCAGTATTGCCAATATTCTGCTGCTGCAAGATAACCCAGAGGAAGCCAGGGCCGCCCTTGAACAGGCCCTACGAGCCGATGCCAGTAATGCCCGCGCCCAAAACCAGATGGGATACTTGCTGTATCAGGAAGGCGATCGCGATGCCGCCTACGACTACTTGCTCAGGGCGGTGCGGCTAGATCCTGATCTGGTGTCGGCCCATGCGCTGCTCGGTGGACTGTTGCTAGAGCGAGAGCTCTATCTCCAGGCGGTGCTCTCCTACCGGAAGGTGACGGAAGCCCGCCCCAGTGACCCCGCTGGCTTTTATAACCTGGGGCTGGCCCTTTGGGGACAGGGTTTGCACGCCCAGGCTCTATCTAATATCGATCTGGCCAGAGTGCTCTACGAACGGCAAGGGGATGAGGCCGGAGCCGAACGAGCCAGAGAACTGATGAACTTCTGGAGTACTCAGCGGTAAATCCCACCCATGGAACATCCCAGGGCAATTCTTGTCCTGAAACAGGATCCCAATCTTCTACCCGGTTGCATAGCAAAGGGGGGTTTAGGGCTGCCGCGACTCCTGTCGGCAGGACAAAAAGACGGTTTGGGCCGTTAACTTTCTTAAAAAAGCCCGAAATCTACATAAATTAAAGCTTTTGACGATCCACTTTTTTAAAGTTGCCCTTAGAATGGGGCAGTGAAATTCTGAGTTTACAGGGGTTTCAGCCATTCTGTCGGTTAGGGCCATAGTGGACTGTCAGCGGCAGGTGGTTAATGTCCTTGAATGTTCCTTTTCCCATAGGAGACAGTGATGAACAAAGGCGAACTCATTGACAAGGTGGCCGAGAAGGCTTCTGCTAGCTTAGACAAGCAAATTACCAAGAAAGACGTGGACTCCGTAATCACCGCTACTATTGACGCCATCATGGAAGCGGTGGCAGAAGGCAACAAAGTTACCCTGGTTGGCTTTGGTTCCTTCGAGCGTCGGGAGCGCAAAGAGCGCGAGGGGCGCAATCCTAAAACTGGGGACACAATGGTCATTCCAGCGACCAAGGTGCCCGCCTTCTCAGCGGGCAAACTGTTCAAAGAAAAGGTGGCTAAGTAAACCCTCCCTTGTCTCATTCAACTTCAATTCGACC
>CAYUBC010000392.1:0-4294 GCA_964442885.1 uncultured bacterium
GATTGTTCCTCTGCGTAGGATGGGCAAAGGGCCTTGCCCGTGCCCATCAACAATCTTCCGATGGGCACGCAAGCTTTGCCCATCCGACCTCCTCTACATCCAGCCCCAGAACCGCGCGCGTACCAGACCATCCTTTCTGTTTAACGACTTTTTCCGATAGACAGTTTCGTAGAAAGGAAGATCAACGGTAGGATAAGCCTGAACCTTATCGGCCTGGCCCTATGGTGAATCTACCCCCCGACTCGGACGATCGCCGCCGTCGCGATGACATTTTAAGCTTTGATGAGTTACTGGCCGTTGTGCTGGCTTTACTGGGCATTGGGGCCATCCTGTGGTGGGGTATATCTCGAAATCGAAGCTTTTTAGCGGATACCAGTCTGTTTGGGCCAATTCTTGAAGAAGAAGCCAGCCGTTTGGAAGGAGACACCCTGGAGTCATCCTCCGGTATTTTCGAGCCCCGCACCTTTGAAGAGGGCCGAACCGCCCCCGGAGCCGTAGCCCAGCCCCAGGATTCCACCAGGAATGCTGGCCTGCCCAGCATCAGCAACGATGCCACCCGCTCCCAGACCGCTGCTCCACCAACCACTACAACCGTGGTGCCAGCCCCGGTTATCCCCGCGGCTCCATCCACCGAGGCAATACCTCAAACCACCCAACCCCTCGATATTTCCGACGTGCCCACCGACCACTGGGCCTACCCCTTCATCAAGGCCATGTATGACCAGGGCTATCTGCCAGACTTTCCCTCTGGCCAGTTTCAGCCCGATCAGGTGTTGACCCGGGCCGAACTAGCGGCCCTGCTGGATCGAGCCTTTAGCGAGAACCCCGCCACCCAGTCACCCCTCAACTTTAGCGACGTACCCGACACCTACTGGGCCGCTGAGGCTATCGATAGGTCTGTGGCCACGGGCTTTATGAGCGGCTACCCCGACAATACCTTTGCGCCGGATCGCTCGGTGCCCCGTTACGAGGTTTTAGTCGCCATTGCCACCGGCCTCAAACTGCCGCCCTCCACCACCGCTGACGCCACGCTGCAATCCTTTGTAGACTCAAATGTCATGCCCGCCTGGAGCCGAGACAAAATCGCCGCCACCGCTGAACAGGGGTTAATAGTTAACTATCCCAGCCGCGACCAGATCAGGCCCAACCGGGCCGCCACCCGGGCCGAAATTGTGGCCTTTTTGCATCAAGCGCTGGTCAGCCAGGGCAAACTGCCGCCGGTAACCTCTGAGTACGCCGTCCCAGCGTTGTAGAAGATTTCTGAGGGCATCAGCGTTTCAAGCGTCCTGAACGGCAGGCTTATTTCTGCCGTAGTGTACCAATGCCTTCTAGCTCCTGCCTCCTGATCTCCTACTTCCTGATCTCTTGCTTCCTGCTCTCTTGCCTCCTGCCCAGGCTAATCTCCGCAAAACCCTACCCTCCCTCGCCGTAAGATAGGATCAATGAACCTTTCTTGCTGAGCGACCTCCCCATGCGGCCAAAGCGAACTGCCAAACCCAAGCTAGGACGGCTTGAACAACTTCAGCCCCAAGACTACTGGCAGAATGCCGCCGAGTTTCAGCACTGGTTAACGGAGGCAGAAAATTTGGAGTTGCTGAGTGAGGCCATCGGGCTAAACTTGCTGCCCCATGAGGCTCCTAGCTCAGGGGCTGAGGAAGCTGAGTATGGCCTGTTTGAGGTGCCAGACCGCGAAGACTTAGTGCTGGTATTGGCCCAGCCAGAGCCAACTGATGCGGCTCACCTGGGCAATTTAATCACCTGGGCGGCCCAGGAACAAGTATCTACGGTGGTTTGGGTAGCGGCTGAGTTTACGGAAGAACAAACCTACACGTTGACCTGGCTCAACCAGCTAGGGGCGGGAATGGTTCAGTTTCTGGGGGTAGACGTTGAACTCTGGGGAATTGGTAAAAACGCAATGGCCGTGAACTTCAAGGCCCTTCACGCCACCACGGAAGAGGACAGCACGGCGGAGGACAGCACGGCGGAGGACATAGAGAATGCGGTTGCTGAGGCTGTGGCAGAACCCACAATGCCAGAACCAGAGCCCCTGACGGAACTCCAGCAAGAGAACCTGGATTTTTGGAGCGGTCTGGGCGATCGCATGGATCGCCAGGGCAGTCTGGTCAAACCCGGAGCCCCAACGACTGAAGCAACGATGGGCTTTGCCATTGCCCGCGCCGGGTTTCGCCTTAACGCCATTCTCGACCGCGACCACCGCAGCCTTTATACAGAACTGTTGCTCTCCGGCGTGGATGCCCATCCCCACTTTTACCTGCTGGCCCAGGAGCGAGACCTGATTGCCGATGACATTGGCCTGCCGCTAATTTGGGATGACGCTGGCGAGCATACCTGCGTCATTGCTAGCACCCTGGCCGAGGTGGATGTGGGCGATCGCGATCGCTGGCCCGATTACCACGCCTGGTTTTGCGACTGTCTGGAGCGCTTCTACGAAGCCTTCTTCGACCGCATTAAACAACTGAATGCAGCGGGCTATCATCCCCTGCCCCACCGCAATGCTGAGCCGCTAACCGATGCCCTGGTGTTGCCCTCTAGCCACAAAGGCTAAGGCAGCGGGGAGTATTCTCATGGATACATTATCTACCCCCTGCCCCTGCGGCAGTCATCAGTCCTTTAGCGATTGCTGCCAACTTTATTGCGCTGGTCAGTCCTACGCGCCTACCGCCGAGGGGCTGATGCGATCGCGCTACACCGCGTTTACCCAGGGCAATATCGACTACCTGATTGCCACCCACCACCCCACCAGGCGCACTGCCGACCAGCGCCGCCGCCTAATCCAGAGCATGGCAGACACCACCTGGCTGGGGCTGAGAGTGCTCAGCACTGAGCGGGGTAAGGAGGATGATCGCGAGGGCCTGGTGGAATTTATTGCCTACTATCGAGACTCAGTGTTGGGGCAGATCCACGAGCGATCAAGCTTTGTGAAACAAAAAGGCCGCTGGTTCTACGTCGATGGTGATTTGCTGTCGCCCGTTTTTCCCAAACGCAATGAGCCCTGCTGGTGCGGCAGCGGCAAAAAATACAAAGCCTGCCACGGTGTATAGACGTTCAGGGCCACAGAGGTTGGTAAAAGTATTGTCCTGACGCAATAGCCCTTAATCCAAACTTTAAGAATGCCTGCGTTTATGGAAGGAATCTGAGCCGGTATTCGATACTCAGTGATTAGATCTTTGCGACTCGGCGCTCCTTCGTCCGTTTGATACCTATGACCAACCTCCAACCCAGGCCCACCCCAGACTCCCCAATTGAGCCGACCGTCGAGCTAACGCCTGAGGTGCTCGCCCGGGTGCAGGAGGGGGTGGCCACAGCCCAGGATCCTCGAGTGCGACAGTACATCGACAAGGATTTGCAAGAACTCAGCGCCATTGCCCACGGCCAGGCCGATGGCCGGGTGAGCGGTCGCTTTCGGCGCTGGATGATGCGTCGGTTCATCAAAACCTTCTTTCGGGTGCGGATTGAGAATCGTCAGTACATCCCCACCCAGCCAAATGTGCTGACGGCTAACCACCTCAGCCACTTGGATCCGTTTTTGATTCTAGCCTTTGTGCCGCCGCACCCTTACTACTACATCCTGGGGGATGCTCGCACCCTCTACAACAAAAGCTGGAAGCGATCGCTGCTGGGCTGGGCTGGGGGTGTCATTCCCCTAGAGCGCTGGTGGAAGGAAGAAATGGCGGTGACGGCGGCGGCGGCAGCGGGACGGGAGGATCTCCAGGAGCTTTCGGAGGCGATTAAAGACCATGTGCCAAACGGCAGTTCTATTCAACAAATGCGCCAGATTGACCAGGCCGTACAGGCACTCCTGGCCAGGGGCGATGGCATTATGATTTTTCCCGAAGGACGGCTGGGCGATCAGGAAGGGCAGATGCATCCCCTCAAGCGGGGCACGGTGCTCTACGCCATGCGGTCTGGGGTGCCAATTGTGCCCGTGGCCATTATTGGCACCAAGGAGCTTTATTTCCGCAAGCGGCTGACCCTGCGGTTTGGGCCACCCGTCCATGTGCCCCACCAGCCACGTCCCAAGCGGATGGATATTGATGCGGCCCTGGCCAAACTGGAGCAGGCGTTTCAGGAGCTATTGCCTCAGCACTACCAGGAGCCCAAGGGGCCAAAGTTTTTTGGCCAATGGTTAAAGCGCCTGTTTTGGTAAACAAACCCCAGAAACACCCAGTGCACTAGGACGGTGAGTTGCAATCGCTATGCCCAGCAACTCTCAAGCACAAGGCTCTTCCGGATCTAAGGTTAGAATTGTATAATGGATTGCATTTAGGGGTGT
>CAYUBC010000393.1:0-360 GCA_964442885.1 uncultured bacterium
CACAAAGCCCGCCCCAATCCCCTGGATTTTGTGCGGCCCTGACGCCCCACCGGAGAGCACCGGGCTGGTGGCCGGTTCCAGCGCGATGATTTGCAGGCTGGGTTTACGCGGCTTGAGTACCTCGGCAATGCCGGTAATGGTGCCACCCGTACCTACTCCCGCAATCACAATGTCCACCGCGCCGTCACTATCGGCCCAAATTTCCTCGGCTGTGGTTTCGCGATGAATTTGAGGGTTAGCGGGGTTTTCAAACTGTTGCAGCAGATAGGCGTTGGGAATCAGTTGGGCCAGGTGGGTAGCCCGTTCAATCGCCCCCTTCATGCCCTTGGTGCCTGGGGTGAGCACCAGTTCGGCCCCGTA
>CAYUBC010000393.1:370-4049 GCA_964442885.1 uncultured bacterium
CCCGTAGGCGTTGAGCATGGCCCGCCGCTCCAGGCTCATGGTTTCGGGCATGGTAAGAATCAGTCGATACCCCTTGGCCGCCGCCACCATAGCCAGGGCAATGCCAGTATTACCGGAAGTCGGTTCAATTAGCACCGTTTCTCCTGGGGTAATTTCCCCCGCCGCCTCCGCCGCCCGAATCATATTCATCCCAATCCGATCTTTCACTGAGGCAGCCGGGTTCATGCCCTCTAGCTTCAGCACAAGGCGGGCCAGGCATCCCTCGGCCTGAGGGATGCGGTTGAGCTGCACCAGGGGGGTGCGGCCTATGAGTTCGGTGATGTCGTGGGCAATTGGCATAGCAGGAAAGGGGTGGGTTTAGACTCCCCTCCTGGGAGGGGCAGGGGTGGGTAACTCTGGGTGAGAGGGTAGCCCTACTCGTAACTTTCTTTGCGGGCGACGATCTGGAAGAGATGCCAGTGCTTGTCTTCCCCGAGGGCGGTTTTGCCGGGGTGTTCTTCCTCTTCAAAGTAGTCAAAAACGAAGTCCTGAAAGAGAACTTCAACCTGGGGCCAGCTATGGACGCTGAGATTAGGATATTTGGCCCAGGAGTCGCGATCGCCGACGAGTTGACCAGCGAACCGTCCGCCAGGCCGGAGAGCCGCGATGACTTTGGCCCAAAAGACGGGAAAGTCTGCCTGGGGGCAAAATTGCAGGCAGAAGCTGGCATTGATCAAGTCTAGGTCAGTGGGCAATACCAGGGTTTCAAAGGTTTGGATTTGGGTTTCCAGAAGCGCTGAATTTAGATCAGGCCGCTGGGTCAGGCGGGCAATGGCCTCTGGCTCTTTATCAATGGCTAACACTTGCCAGCCCCGGCGCAGTATTTCGACTGTGTCGCGACCATCGCCACAGCCTAAATCGACAGCTAAGCGGGGTTGGTAAGTCGGTTCTTGATCAAAGTAATCTAGCGCCAGACAGAGGGTTTCTCGCGGGGGCCGATTTTTGACAGCCTGATAATAGTCTGTCCAGTTGCGGTGGAGTGGGTCGTGGTGGTGAGGGGTGGCAGGGGTAAGGGTGGATGGCATAGGTCAAACTCCAACAGAACAGGAGCATTGGGTACAGGCAAAACCTTGCTGGTTGCCAGGCGAAACCTGGCAACCAGAGGTAGCTAGGCGAGGGCCGGCTCGGCCTGGGGCTCGATCTCAACGGCGGTTTGGTCGGGGGCTTTGCCCTGGCAGAAGGCGAGTTCCGCCTCAAGTTCTGCCACCGCTTCCCAGGCGGCCTTACCGGCCTTGGAGTAAGGGCCTTTAGCTGCCGAGATAGCGCGAGCGTGGGCTACCTCAGCCTGAAGCGCTTTTTGCAGCAGAGGTACACGAGGATTGTCAATGAAGTCGCCCTTAAACAAAATGTCTGTATCAGAAATAATGCCAAGCAACTCGTTTTGAATCACCGGCGCGCGATCAATACCAAAGTGAGCAAACAGACGAGCAACATACTCAATACTCAAATCAGGATTAATCACCAGGCAGGGCTTGGTCATAATTTCGGAGACCTTAACGGCTGTGGGGTCTTTGCCGTAGGCCACGACCTTATTTACGATGTCGGTGTTAGTAACAATACCGTAGGCATCGTCTGAGCCTCGACGCTCCACAATCAGAGAGTGAAGCTGCTTGAATTTCATCAACTGAACGGCCTCGGCTACGGTAGCTGAGCCTTTAATGGTGGCAACCTCATCGGTCATGATGTCTTTAGCGGTAGCCATAAAACGTTCTCCTTAAACCAGTGTGCAGAAATTAAAGACCCTCCTAACGATCTTTCTGCGTTGGCTGACTGCACCGAGTCAGAGCTTTTCGACCTGACACAGGAATCGAAAAGCGATCGCTAATTCACGGGCATCACCTCCGGGGTGGGGGGTAGTTTTGAGTGGTTGGTTTTGAGTGGTTGGTTTTGAGTTTTGAGTGATTGGTTTTGAGTTCTATTGGTAAGGTTTCAACTCAAAATTCAAAACTCTCCAATCCTGCTTTAAGCGGGCAAGGATGCGTAGACGTGGCAGCTTTTGGAGCAAACCCGATCGCAGGCCTTGCAGCCAATGCAGTTGGCGGCGTTGACTACGCTCATTACCTTGCGTTCAATTTCGTCGTCGTCCTCGTCTTCATCAACAACTTCGCCTTCGTCGTTGAGGGCAATCAGAGCCATGACGCCGCGCCCGCAGACTTTGAAGCAGCGGCCACAGCCTAAACAGGTATCCCAGTTGATTTTTTGGAGAAATTCAGGAATCCAGGTTTTGCCGCCAAAGGTGAGGCCAGTTAATGTACTCATGGTGTAATCTCCTCTCTAGAATTGAGCCGGTGAGCTAAGCTCACCTTGGTTTGGGTCATACCTCGCTTTGCTCAAGGGTGGTGACCGTTTATCCAATGCTGGGTCGGTAGCGGTAGGTAGGCGGTGGTGGGCCGTGCCTACCCTACGGGGCTACGCGGCGATCGCGGGGATATCGGCCTTGAGCAGGTCTAGCCAATCGGCAATGCGCTGATCGGTTTTGTCACTTTCGTTCACTTCGTCCAGGGGCAGGCCTACAAATTTTCCATCCCGGATGGCCGTGGATTTTTCAAAGGTGTAGTCTGCCGTTGACACTGCACCCACCAGGGTGGCTCCCAGAGCTTTAAATTGGTCATACATAATGCCCAGAGCCCCAACAAAATGCTTGCTGTGGCCTTCGCAATCTCCAGGGCCAAAGAGGGCGATCGTCTTACCTGAAAAATCAGGTTTTTCGATCTCCATATCAAACAGGGGTTCGCGCCAATCGTTCTGCAATTCGCCCGCTCCCCAGGTCGAGCAACCCAGCAGCAAGTAATCGTACTGTAGAAGGTCGTCAACACTGTCAAAATCAGCTTCCATGCTGTAAACATCACAGCGGTCTTCACCGATTGCATCGCGTATTTTTTCAGCGAGTTCTTCAGTCACTCCGGAAGTGCTGCCGTAGAAAATTCCGATGTCTGCCATGGGGTTAACTCCTAGGGGGAAAGGGTTAGTAGTGAGGTCAATCTATGCCCATCAAACGCACATAGATAGAACGCACCAGCGAGGGGGGGAGGGTTAATTCGCCATCCTCAGTACTCACCTGAAAATTTGGATGGCGCTGGGTAACGGCGATGATCTTGCCCTGGTTCAGCCCCAGAGCCTGCAAGCAAGACAGCGTAGCTGTATCCGCCCGAACGAACCGGGCGATAGTGCCTCGCTCCCCCACATTGAGCACCTGTAATGAAGCTCCTGAAACCGTGAATCCGCTAAACATGGCACAACTCCGAGGGGGGATAGCGTTGGGGTGATGGGTCTAAGTTGGCGAATCATCCCCTCTGCGGAAGGGGCTAAAAGGGTGAGGTTAATCTTAGAGACTTAACGGTTCCCACCCCAATAAAACACGATTGAGAATAGCGCTAGGGGCTAAACCAGGTAAGCTTCCATATGGGTTTTAATGGTGAGGTCAGAGCGGGGATAGGCGGTGCAGAGCAGCACAAATCCCTTCGCGATTTGCTCATCATCCAGGAAGGATTGATCCGACTGATCTACCTCCCCTTCAACAATTTTGCCGACACAACTAGAGCACGCCCCCGACCGACAGGAGAAGGGCAACTCAATGTCATTTTCTTCCGCCGCATCAATGATGTAGGTATCTTCATCCACTGGAATAGTGATGTCGATA
>CAYUBC010000393.1:4059-4291 GCA_964442885.1 uncultured bacterium
TTGTTGATTAAATGCACTTGGAACGTAGCCATGATGAATCTCCTATGTAGAAAAATGAGGTGGGAGAGGTGAGAAGTGGGGGGTAAAATTCAAAGTTCAAAATTTTGAACTTTCTACCTAACTACACGGCACCCCTGCCGGACTGCAATCTCCCGCCTGGAAGGACTTACCACAGCCGCAGGTATCGGTGGCGTTGGGGTTATTGAACTTAAAGCCACTTTCCAGCAGGCTA
>CAYUBC010000394.1:0-4283 GCA_964442885.1 uncultured bacterium
AGGGACAGCACACAGAAACCGCATAGCCCTGAAACCACAGCTCCCGCGCTACCACTAGGGCATCGCCACCGTTGTGCCCTGGCCCCACCAGAATGCCGACGGTGGGATAGTCCGCCAGGGGAAAATGGGCCACCAACCAGGTGGTAATGCGCCCTGCCACTTTCTCCATCAGGGCCGCCACGGGCATCCCCGCCGCAAAAATTCGCTCTTCAATGCGTCGCATCTGAGCTGCCGTCACCACCAGATTAGGCCTCGTCTGAAGCTGGTGTGCAGATGCCATAACGCTCGGCCTGATTGCTAACGTTGATAGAAGACTCGGCTACCCTCAAGGCCAGCTTCCCGGTAGAAGGCATTCCAGCGCTCGGCCAGACCGCGATCGGCAAAGGGGCCAACCGCTACGTGGGGGCCACGGGGTTCGGTACGGGCCTGCACCCGATCCGCCGGGGTACCTAACTGAATTACCTGATTACTCAAGGTTTGCAGGTTAGCCGTAGAGGTGGGAATTACCACATAGTAGGGCGCATTGACCGGGGCTACAGGAGCAGCCATAGCCGTGCCGGTGGGAGGTGGCACATTGACAGGATAAGCGTTAGGGGTGGCCGGGGCCGTATAGCTCAGTTGCTGGCCAAATTCCACATTGCCGCCCCCAGTACTGGGTGGAACCTGCATCGGCACCATCTGGGTGGGGGGCATTTGGTTGGGCGGAATTTGAGTGGGGGGCGGCAGGGCCGGTAGGCCGCTAGAGGGTTGAGGCGGAATTACCGTTACCCCTGGCAGGGGAGGCAGTTGACCATTGGAAGCATAGACATTGCCGGGGGAAGCTGGCGCTTGGGCATAGTAGGGTTGAGCGGCTGGCGCTTCGGCCATTTGGGCGGTAACCCCCTGGGCGGCCAGGTCAGTCACCCGCTGCTGGGCATTGGTGGAATAGCTAAACCGCCCGGCCTGAATCACCGATTGACCTTGAAAGGTGGTGCGAAACGCCGTCGGTTCTACCAGGCGCACCTGGTTCAAAAGTTCCTCGCTACTGCCGTTAACAAAGACCACATACTGCTGGCCACCCACTGGAGCTTGAGGAACCGCACTTCCCGGCACCGGAATCACACCAGCCGGTAGGGGTGGCACTACATCATACCCCTGACCATAGGCCGGGGAATACCCTCCCAGTGCTCCCACCGCAAGGGCCGAAACCAGACCCACAGCGGCAGTCCGAACTCCAGGGCGGATTGATGCCATCCAGCCCGACTTGGCTAAGGCTTGAGCCATAACAGAAGAATCTGGCATGTTGTTCACCACTCCTACCCCATATGTAAATTAGCGAGTCATTCTACTCCAAAACCAACCCAGGCAGAGGCTTAGACCCTGCCGTAAATCGACATCCTGGTTTAATCATGTGGATGTTAGCGCAGATTTTAAAGACCGCATCATTTGCTGGCAAAAAAGATTTTGATGCTGGCAAAAAGATTTTGACTAAGCCCAGATAAACCGCACCGAACTTCTGACGATACAGCCCAGAGCCATGCCCAGAGCCATAATTTTGGCACCCATTTTGTAGAGTGTTGTTGGCGTAGCCGTAACGCACCGCTCCCCCAGGCGTTGATGCGTTACGCTGCCGCTAACGCGACCTACAAATAATTAAGCTCAGTGACCTACGGCAACCAGAAGTTAATTGGGGGAAATAGCCCCATGCTCTGCCGTCGCCATCGATTCAGCGCTCGCAGCAGTTGGATATGGGGCTCATCGGGGATGATGGGCAAAATTTCGGCGGCTTGGCCCTGGTGCAGGGTGGTAACTACCTGGTTGGCGGCCTCCAGTCCGGTCACGTAGGCCTTTTCCTGGGACCAGGAACCGTGGCGGTTAACAATCCAATCGCCAGCCATGAAGAGATTGTCGAAGCTGGTGGTGGCGGGCAACAGATAGCGGTAGCTGCCGGGGGCAAAGTGGGTAACGCCCTGGGGGATGCGCACCACGCTGTAGTCCACCACCTGGGCCTGACCAAAGGCCGGGATGCATGCCGCTAAATCCTGCTGCACCTGCTTGAGCACCTGGGCATCGTCCAGGGGCAGCAGTTGGTTGGCATGGTAGTAGTCAGCTTCTACTACAGTTCCTGGTTCGTCGCGGTACTCGTCGTGGAGGGCGTTGAGGTCAAAGAACGTCCACCCGGTGGTGGGGTGGAAGCCAAAGCAAGCATTGGAGGGGCGAGGGATAGGGATTTTACGATCCAGCCAGAGCCGGATGGCCAGCACGTCGATCGCGCCCAGGTTGCGGATATCGCGAAACTCCTGGCGATCGCGCAGCGCCGCTGACTGTTCCACAATTTTCTTCAGCCCGCTAATGCCCACGGCAAACACCACCGCATCTGCCGCAAACACCGCCTCTCCACAGACCACAGCAGTCACGCGATTCTGGTCAACCTGCACATCGGTAACCCGATGATTGGCCAAAATTTTGCCGCCCGCCCGCTCAATGGCCGCCGTCCAGGGGCGAAAAATCTGCGCTCCCACCGTGCCCCGGCACCAGCGCACATCGAAATCCGGCTGGTGGGCCAGGATGAAGTAGTAGAGCATCCCCAAAGCGGCGGCGGCAGAGCACTGCTCCCCTGGGGCAAACAGCCCCACCAGCAACATCGGCTCAAAGGACTCGGCGTAGAGCCGGGCCGATACGCCGTACTGGCGAAATAGTTCGCGGGCTGTAATCCGGTCGTAGCGCTGCCAGGCCTCGTCGGAATTGTCAAAGTCAATCAACGCTTGCAGCAGGGGCAGGGCCGACAGGCGATCGACCAGCGGTAGGCGCTTAAAGTCTGTATAGAGAAAGGTGCCCAGGGGCGTGGGCAGGTAGGGCTGAGCCTGAAACAGAGGCGACTCAACTTCCAGGCCAGCGGGCGAGTACTGGGCCGAGCGCGTCCACTCGGTAAAGGGTTGCAGGCCCAGGCGGTCAGTCAGGGCAAAAATATTGCGGTAGGGGTACCAAAAGCCATGAATTCCCGCTTCTACGGCTCGCCCCTGGGCCGTTTGCCAACCGGCTACCAGCCCACCGGGGTAGGCTCCGGCTTCCAGCAACGTGACCTCATACCCCTGCTGAGCCAGGTGGTAGGCAGCGCCCAACCCGGCCCAGCCTGCCCCTACCACGACCACCGATCGCCGCTCAGAATTTGCCATCGTTGCTTCCATCCGCTGACTAAAACGCATCGAAAATATAATTATCGGCGCAATCCAGCGCTTTCGCCTGGTCGGCCTGGTTACGCACTGTCCAGGTAATCAGCGGCAGGTTGAAGGCGCACTTAGCCAGGGTGGTAGAGAGCTTGGGCAAGGCCCGCAGGTCGTAGGCAATGAAGTGAGGTTGGCTAGCCCAGTTAAACAGCAGGTTACTGTGGGCGACAGAGAAATGCCAGGGCACAGGGGCTCCGCTAAAGTCGCTGGAGAGCTGCCCCCGCACAATCTCTGGGGCATGGCGCTTAAACCACTGCAGCGAGAGAGGATTGAAGGACTGCACCGCAAACTCACCGCGATAGGTGGCCAGGGCCTTTAGCAGCGATCGCTCCAACTGGCCAACCCGGCCCTCGTTTTTAATCTCAAGCAGCACCGGCACCCGGCCATTAATCAGGGCTAGAGCCTCGCTGAGGGAGGGAATGGTTTGGTCGGTGCTGTACAGAGGAAGCTGCTTCAGGGTAGGCAGCGTCTGGGCGGCAATGGTGCCCGATTTCCCCGTCAGCCGGAGCAGGCTTTTGTCGTGGAAAACCGCCAGCTCGCCATCGGCTAAAAGCTGAATGTCTAACTCAATGGGGTGGTGGCGGGCGATCGCGGCCTCAAAGGCCAATAGCGAATTCTCCGGCACCTCTTTGCCCCGGTGGAAGCCCCGATGGGCAATTGGTCGGGTCATAATCCATTCCATCGGTAGCGATTCTAGACCAGACGGGCTGTCTGTGGGTTAAAGACGTGATTAGATTCCATAACCAAGCATTAACCTGCACCCGTTAGTGCTGATTCGATGATTTAAACCGCCCCAGGGAAAACTCTCGCCGGTGCAGGTGTTTGGTTTTGCGCGCCGTCACCCGCTGACGCCACAGCCGAAAGCTAGAGGGCTTCAGGATGCGGCGCATAAGGGCAATCACCTGGGCTTCGCTGACCCCAAACTGCGCCTCAATGGCCTCAAAGGGAGTGCGGTCTTCCCAGGCCATTTCAACAATGCGATCCAGGGTATCGGGGTCAAGCTCAGGCCGTGACATAGGATTAAGCGATAACAGCTTGGATGTATGAAAATCAGAACATCAGTGTAGCCAATGCACC
>CAYUBC010000395.1:0-4282 GCA_964442885.1 uncultured bacterium
TTTTAGTGGAACCCGGACGCTGGACATTGCAGGGCAGTTGGCTAGAGCGGGAGCGGTTACCCACACCTGTAAAAGGGAAGATCTTGGTGGCCTGGAGCCGAGATGACTGGTTTACCATGGTAATGAAGCTTCTGTTGCCTGAGTCCCATCCTCAGGAGATGGCGCTTCAGTATCGAGGCCGCCTCACCAATGGAGACTGTCAGTACACCTTTGTGCTGCAACACAGCCAGCTCGGTCGGGTGGAAGGAGAAGGCTGGATTGCGCCCGACTCCATCATTCAGCGGTATTGGGCACTGGGCGATCGCCAACGGCGCACTGGGTTTGAAACGCTCTATCGCCTGGGCAACGGACGATATCACCTCTCTAGCGGCATCATGACCGGGCACTACCTGACCAGTGCTATGGAAGCTACCCTGCATTTGCAGAGCCCCATGCCACTAGACAGCTAGACCAGGTCATCATGATCGCCCAGAGCCATAGCACCTGAGCGCTCACAATGGGCACATTAAGTGGGCACATTAAGATTATGCTATGGCCTGTAAAGGATAGATGAAAGATCGTCCCAGAGACCGGGCATTGCCTCGGCAACTTGGCATAGTGCTGGAAAAAGGCGGTAGATTAGGCCAGCGATCTGCCTTGTAATGGGCGACAACGGTGGGTAGGCGGTTAGCGTCTTTCGATCTGGAGCATCGAGTCTTTGCTCTTATTTGGCCCTTAGCCTCCCTTGGCAATTAATCAACGGTATGGTGAACGTAAATCTGGGTTGTAAACTCGCCAATCGCTACGAACTTATTGAACCCCTGGGGCAGGGGTCAATGGGGCGCGTATATTTAGCAGAGGATTTACTGCTCGGCGGTGTTAAGGTGGCCGTCAAACTTTTGGCCCAAACCCTGATGGACGACAAGATGCGCGATCGCTTCATGCAAGAAGCGATGACCTGTGCCCAACTGGGGCAAAAAAGCATCCACGTTGTGCGCGTTACCGACTACGGGGTGAGCGATGAAGATGTGCCGTTCTACGTGATGGAATATCTCAAGGGGCAAAGCCTTAGCCATCTAATTAATTTACAACCGTTGCCGATTCCGCGTTTTTTGGGGTTAGTTCGACAATTATGTCTGGGTTTGCACGCCGCCCACGAGGGCATCATCCTCAAAACCCAGGCCGAACCGATTCCCATCATTCATCGAGACATCAAGCCCAGCAATATTATGATCACTCAGGATCCAACCCTGGGTGAGCTGGCTAAGATTCTAGACTTTGGTATTGCCAAGCTACTCCAAACCGACAGCGACCAAACCAACTGCTTCATGGGTACTCTGGCCTACGCCTCGCCAGAGCAAATGGACGGGCGCGAACTGGATGGTCGGTCAGACATTTACAGCCTCGGCATCATGATGTTTCAGATGCTAACCGGCCACCTGCCGCTGCGCGCTAGTAGCCATACCTTCGGCGGTTGGTACCAGGTTCACCAGGCCGAACCACCCAAGCGCATCAGCGAAGTCACTGGCCAGCTCAAAGTGCCAAAACTTCTGGAGGAGCTAATCCTGGCCTGTATGGCCAAGCGTCCTGAGGATCGGCCCCAGACAGTGCGCGAAATTCTCCAGCACCTAGAGCCGTTGGAAACCCGCTACGTTAACGGCTTTCGCATTAGCCAGCGGATCAGCACCACCCTGAACCGAGTTCCTGTTACCCGCCAGCCAGCCCCTGGAGAGGGGGTAGTCCAGGATCAGGTCTGCCGCCTGGCCACCTGGCCACCGAGTAAACCTGTCGCCGAGATTGTGTTCTCCCACCCACTGCCCACCAGTCAGGGAAACCTGGCTACCCTCTGGGCTATGATGCCGGAAGAAGAAATCAATCGTCGTCTCATTAGCACCCGCTACAACACCTTTATTTGCACCATGACGCCCCACCCCATGATGCTCTGGCTAACGGTGCTCTACAGCAGCCACCACGGAGCCCGCTGGCTGCCCTGCTACGTTGACCTGAAAACTGACCTGGGCCAGGATATGGCCGGCCTCCTAGCACAAGCTGGCACCTATAAACTGCTGCTGTTTGCCCTGGAGAACCCGCGCCGCTGCGCCCATGTGCTAACCTGCACTATTGCTCAGCCGCAGCGCAGTATGCTGCAAGAGTGGGCCATCACCGCCTGCACCAGGCCTAGCCTGGGGGCAATGAGCACCAGCCGCGACCTCCTGCGCAACGAGTTCAAAACTGCCCTCAAAGCCAAGGTTTTACAAAAACTTGAATCTATCTATGTAGACACGGGCTCTAACCTGTCTGACTAAGTTCTGCCAACCGTGGCGTTTCGCTTTGTCCTGGACTCTGTTACCGGGCCCGATCCGCAGGTGGGAAGAACAGCACTGGATGCCAGCTCTGCCTCAAGATTTCGCGGGTCAGACTCGGTGCTGACCACTTCATGATTCCCCCAATGCCACGGGAACAGGTCGCGATCGCCCCAATGTCGTGGGTCTCGGCAGTAGCCATAATTTCCTGGATGGGATCGCCTTCACAGACAGTAGTATTAACCACCAGACCCAGCTCAGCCAGGTCAGTTTGGACGCGACTCAGCTCTTCCTGGGCGTCCTGAAGTGGGTTATCCCCGCGCAGTTCCCGACGGATGTTTTCATCAATCACCCACAGCAGCCGCACCCGTTCAAGCACCGAATTAGGGTTAGTCTTCACCTGGCGCTTAATGGCCTCCACCAGGGTCTTACCGCCCTGGGTGCCATCGTAGGGCAATAGCAAATAGCGAAACAAATGGGTGCAGCGCAGCTCTAGTTCTGCAGTGGTGTAGGTAGCAACCAGTTGTGGTCGCAGAATAACCAGCGGCACCAGAGTTCTTTCGGCCAGGGTCATGGTTGTGCTGCCAAAGAGCTTTTCTTCCAGCAAGGTGCGCGTCGGGCTACCCAGAAAAATCACTTCGGATTGGTATTGCTTGGCCAACCTGAGAATATTGTCGCTGGCCTTGCCCATTTGCACATCAACCGTAACGGTAACGTCCTCTGGCACCTCACGCAGCAGATCGCTCAGACGTTGCTTCGGCTTAGCTAGCAGTTCTGGATCCTGGCTGGGGATTTCACGCTCTGTCTCAATGCCAACATTGTGAAAGAAGGTGAGCGCATTGAACCCGCCTGCCGCTAGACTCGGCGCAAATTGTGCCAGCCGGTGCATGCTGTCCTTGAAATCGGTGCAGATGAGAGCCCGTTGAAACATGGTTGCCTCGTCCGAGTGTTGCCCTATCCATACCATAACGCTTGGCTAGGCTGTTTCAACAGCCAATCTTTTGCTGAAAAGCTTGATTAGTAAGCACCCGGAAGCCGATGTAGCGAGTAGCAACCTGGGGCAGATAAACCACGCTGAAAAACTTGCTCTGCAAGGAACACTAAGTCTCGAAGCTGACGCCCCAGCAGCCCTGGCCTGATTCTCAAGAATCCGGCAAGAGAGGGAGGTCGTCGTCTTCAGACCGACCTTAGACTCTGGAGGGTTAAATCTGGGGGTTAGGCCCAATCCCCCACTCATGCTTTAGAAAGTGTTTGTACATGGTTTCGCGCATCATCATTTGCTCATAAAGCTTGACCAGAAACTGCTGGGCTTGCTCACGGCTCATCTTGTTCACCTGAGTCTCGAAGGATCTGAGGCTGAACTGCTGCTCTAAAGAGAGTTGCATGGGTTCGTTCATAACGTTTACTCCTGAGAGAGAACAACTGACTAACCACGCTCTGAATACCCAGAAAGGTACCCAAGAGGCCATTAGCCGGTGGATTAACCCCCTGCAGCCCCAGCTTTGGGAGAAACTGGAACCGGGTAAGGGGTAAAAACACTGACAGTAGGATTCGCTACGCAATGTTTTACAAATTATAACAATTGTTTGACAAAGATCCACTCACTGCCAGTTAAGGGGACTATAGCAGGTGAATTCAAAAACGTCATCTGACTACCGGAAATCTATCGCTTTGGCACATTCGCCTGAGACAACAGTGGTCTATGTAAGAGCCCAAACTGATACAGTAATTTGGCACGCCATCGCCCTGCGGCAAGGGTTGTAGACGTGTACTGGGCGAAGTGGCGATTGCTATACATCTTTTAGCAATGACAACTAAGCAAGAATGCTCATTACGAACTCTTCGTACCGTTCGGCTGAGTTGAGCCAGGCTAAGGCTACTAGGGGCTGTCATCAATTAGTCGCGTATAGCCAAAGAATCAAGGGTTACAGCCCCTAGCTGGTTTGCTGGGGCGGGCGGGCTAGGGCTTATCCTGCAAGGGTTTCGGTTGTAATTGATGA
>CAYUBC010000396.1:0-4276 GCA_964442885.1 uncultured bacterium
CAATCCACAGAAAAATGCCCACGCCAATATCGGTGATAACCAGGTTTTGGCCAAAGGGCACAATCAGGTAGGACAAGAAGACCGGAATCACCACGATGGCTGGCCCCAGGGTGAACAAAATTGGGTCGGCCTGGGCAGGGGTGATGTCTTCTTTAAAGATTAGCTTGATGCCGTCAGCCGCGGCTTGCAGGGTGCCGAGGGGGCCGACATACTCTGGGCCAATCCGCTGCTGCGCTGCTGCCGAGATTTTTCGCTCTAGCCAAACCGTGACAAAAATACTGACGGTGGCCGCAATTAGGATGAGCACCATCGGCAGGGGCAACCACAGTGTTCTCGCTACCCCGGAGGAGAGCCCTAGATCAGTCAGCGCTCTTACGAAGCTCCCTTGCAGGTCGATTCCTTGGTTCATCTATCCGCCCTCTCCTATCAGCCCTTTGGCCGTCCATCATTAACCATAACCCAAGTCAGCCCTCAATACCGGACGACCGGGGCAATCCCCAGATATGTGAAAAATTCTACCCTTTCTCATACCTCAGACAGGGGGTGGGAGCGGCTATCTTTCATAGGAATATCGAGGTGTCATCATTGCCGATACTTAACTATCTCACCTCGGCCCTAACCCACGCAAACAAAAGCCCCCCGACCCGAAGGCCAGAGGGGCAGGAGTTCCTGAAAATCGTCACTGTATTTATCATCAGGGCATTTTGGGAGTGTGCCCAGGGGGGTGTGACCCATCAGGAGGGAATTGAGATTTGGAAACCTTTCTTATCCCAAATTTGAGGTCGCTCGGCCAGGTCAATGTAAGGTTGGCTATGGGGGCCGGTGTAGATTTGCGTGGGGCGAAAGATACGATTCTCACCCAGTTGCTCTTTCCAGTGGGCCAGCCAGCCCGCTACCCGGGCAATGGCAAAGACCGGCGTAAACAAATCGATGGGAATATCGAGCTTGCGATAGACCAGCCCAGAGTAGAAGTCTACGTTGGGGTAAATGCCCTTGTGACCGAGCTTTTCGGAGACGACCTGCTCCATCTCCAGGGCGATGGCGTAGTACTCGTCCTGGCCGAATTTTTCAAACAGTTGTTCGGCCAGCTTTTGCAGAATGGTGGCGCGGGGGTCTTTCACCTTGTAGACCCGATGGCCAAAGCCCATAATTTTGGCTTTTTCAGCGATGCACCGCTCCACGTAGGGGCGCACATTGTCTACGGTGCCGATTTGCTGGAGCATGTCGATCACCTCTTCGTTAGCGCCGCCGTGGAGGGGGCCAGCCAAAGTGCCGACGGCGGAGGCAATTACCGCGTAGGGGTCGGTGAGGGTTGAGGCCGTTACCATGGCCGAAAAGGTAGAGGCGTTAATGGTGTGTTCGGCATGGAGGGTGAGGCAAATATCAAAAATTCGCGCCGCTAGGGGGTCGGGTTCACGCTCGTTGAGCATATACAGAAAGTTAGCAGCGTAATCCAGGTCATCTCGGGGCTGTACCGGGTCGTTACCTTTCCGCATGAGTTGGAAGGCGGCCACCATGGTCGGGATTTTAGCCAGCAGCCGCACTACCGCCTTTTGAATGTAAATGGGATCGTCTAGCGCCCGCCGTGAGTAGAACAACCCTAAGGCCGCCGCACAGGCTTGCAGTGCATCCATCGGGTGCCCGCTTTCTGGGAAGCACTTCATCATGTCGCGAATACGGTATTTGAGGCGGCGATGATAGCGAATTTCGTACTCGAAGGCGGCCAGTTCGTTTTTGGTGGGTAGCCCGCCCCAGATCAGCAGGTAGGCGGTTTCTAAAAAGGTGCTGCGTTGGGCAAGTTCTTCGATGCGAATGCCGCGATATTCTAAAATTCCAGCCTGACCATCGACAAAGCTAATGCTGGACTGCGTAGCTGGCACCCCTTCCAGGCCGGGCCTGTACTCACATACGGTCATAAATTACTGCTCCCGATCGCTGCTTAATCATTTCAACGGCGGTGAGACCTTCGCCGTTATGAACGCTACCAAATCCTGGATTTGACGCTACTTACCCCAGGAATGGCGGCATCAATGTAAGGGTCACTGTACACCAAGGGGGGACAGTCAGGTGGTTAGTCTGTGGTAATAATGCCTTCCTCAGGGTTGACCAAGCGCCAGAGCTTTTGCTTAATTTGCATATCAAACACGTCCCACTTGAGCCGGTTGTAGGCTGAGTTTTCATAAAACCCGGATAGAAAACCGACCGGAATTTCAAAGCCGCCCGCCATCGAGCGCCCGCCGCCAAAGAAACGACCGGCGCTGTCCTGGCCAAAGGCTTCTTTAATGAATTCATCAGGGTCGAGGGTAATTTTGCTGGTGCGGAGGGAGCCAATCACCACCTCGCGTTCCTCGTCCTCATCGTGGACAATGCCATAGACAACGGCGGTGTGAATATTTTCCTCGGTAACCAGAAAATCTGCCGCCTGGGGAATGGCGTCCCGGTCTTCGTAGCGCAGGTAGCCCACTCCGGCAATGGAAACATTGTTGCGCACCTTACGGTTGCGCAGCGATCGCTCAATCACATCCATGACTCGCTTAGAGCGCGAAGCGTGGAGGACTGCACTCAACAACTGACCGTCATAGAATTCGCTGAGATAGGCGGCCGCCATGAAGTCATCGGTGCCCGCATGCATGAGCTGGTTAGTATCGGCCCGCAAGCCGTGCATCAGGGCGGTGGCGCATTTGGTGTGCTTGGCATTGCCGCGATCTAGCTTGAGCAACCCCTGCTGTAGGTATTGGGTCAAAATTGTGGCGGTCGCGCGGATGTGAGGCCGGAGGTCGATATACTCGGCATCCAGCTTGGATTGGGGAGCGTGATGGTCAATCACCAGCACCAGAGGCAGCCCAGCCTCGCGCACGGGCCTATAGAGCTGGCTGGTGGTGCCCTGGTTGTCTACCAACACAACGCCCTGGTACTGCTTCAGGTCAGGGCCATCGGCCTGGTGCAAAGTCCAGCGGCGGGCGGGTAGCCCCGTCAGCTTGACCAGGGCGATATTTTCCTGGTGGCTGAGGGTGCCGGCATAGAAAATATCGCACTCAATGTCGTAGGTAGCGGCAATTAATTGATAGGCCCAGGCCGACGAGAGCGCATCGGGGTCAGGGAAATCTTGCAGCAGCACCATCTGGCGCTCGTTGCGGTGGGCTTCCAGCAGCTTACGCACCGTCTGCACCGGTACATCAGGCTGCAGAGCGGTGCTCGTGCCCTTGGGCATGGCCAAAAGGGCAGAGGAAGGGGAGTCGGCAGTGGGATCTAGGGTCATGGTAGCCATAGGAGGATTACCGGCAGCGGCTATAAGGACGGAGGGGTTGAGCCTGGCCGGGGGCAGTGTGAGGCTACGGCAATAGCCCGGCAGTGGCCAGCCTGCATGACTAAGGGGACTAACTCTATTATTGCAAATCTGCCTGACTGAACGGTTCAATTCAACTAGCTTAATCAGGTCGGTGTAGAGGCTCAGTTATCTCTCGCTACAATGGGCTCTGTAGTTCAAAAACCGTTGTGCTATGAAACGTTTGCTTGTGGCTCTGGTTCTCTGTTTGGCGCTGGTGGGTTTTCCGGCTCAGGCCTGGGCTCACCAGGTAGAAACCTTCTACACCCTGGGCGACCAACTGGAGTTTCAGTCTACCTTTAGCAGCGGCGAACCCTTTGTTGGGGCAACGGTCAGCATCTACGCGCCAAATAATCTGGAGGAGCCCTGGCAAACCCTCACCACCGATAGCGAAGGTCGCTTTGCCTTTGTGCCTGACGAGTCAATTCCAGGGGATTGGGAAATTGCCATTGAAGCCGATGACTTGAGCCACGCCGACTACTGGACGGTGCCCGTAGGCGACAAGGGCGTTATTTACGATGGCATTGTGCTGGATTCTACCCATGACCGGCACTATGTAGCAGCGGCGGCGTCCTTGGGGCCGTTGGTAATGGCCGCCGCCGCTGGGCTGGGCTGGGCCGCCGTTAAGAGGCGCTGGTAGGGGTGCATTGTTTCAGGGCGGCACTGGCGCTACAGGCCGTTAAAACGTCTGCTCAGAAGACATCTTCCTCACCCGACCCAGCCTATCCCAACCAGCGGGCTACGTCCTTCGCATGGTAAGTCAAGATCAGGTCGGCTCCGGAGCGTTTGAAGCTGGTCATGGTTTCGAGCACCACTTTTTGCTCATCCACCCAGCCATTGAGGGCGGCAGCTTTGACCATTGCATACTCACCGGACACATTGTAGGCGGCCACCGGCAGGTTAGTCGCCTGCTTCACCCGCCAGATGATGTCCATGTAGGCCAGGGCTGGT
>CAYUBC010000397.1:0-4255 GCA_964442885.1 uncultured bacterium
GGCCAGCGGCGAACTGAGCAACATCAAAGGGGTGCCCACCTCCTTTCAGGCCTCGGTGCTGGCGAAGCAGTACGGCATTCCCCTCACTACCCTGGATGACATTGAGGGCATCGACCTGGCCATCGACGGGGCCGACGAAGTTGATCCCCAGATGAACCTGATTAAGGGCGGCGGGGCGGCCCACACCCGCGAAAAGATTGTTGATGCCCTGGCCCAATACTTCATCGTGGTGGTAGACAGCTCCAAACTGGTGGACAAGCTCGGTACCACTTTTCCCCTGCCGGTAGAAGTTTTACCTCTGGCCGTGGCCCCGGTTTCTAAAGCGCTAGAAGCCCTGGGCGGCCAGCCTGAGCTGCGTATGGGTATCAAGAAGGACGGGCCGGTGATTACCGACCAGGGCAACATGATTTTGGATGTCAAATTTGACGCCATCGACGACCCGGCTGGTCTGGAAAAAATTATCAACAACATTCCCGGCGTGCTGGACAATGGCCTGTTTGTCGGCGTCGCCAGCGAGGTGTTAGTCGGCGAAGTCAAGGATAGTCAGGCCAGCGTGCGCTCCCTGTAATGGCTTACCCTTCGTTACAATGAGCCGTGACGGGTGATGCCCCAGGCCAGCCGGTAGCTAAGACTCCTGGTGCGCCTGGGGCTGGCCCTGGTTGTCTTCAGTTCTGATGGATCTAGCCAATACGGATCTATGCCACACGGATCTATGCAATATCGACGCTTTGGCCGCACTGAACTGCCGATGCCGGTATTTTCCTGCGGCGGCATGCGCTACCAGCACGCCTGGAAGGATGTGCCCTTAGCCGACATTCCAGCCCAAAATCAGGTCAATTTAGAGGCGACGATTCGGCGAGCGTTGGAGTTGGGCATTACCCACATTGAAACGGCGCGCGGCTATGGCACCTCTGAGGTGCAACTAGGGCAGGTTTTGCCGCTGCTGCCCCGCGATCGCCTGATTGTGCAAACCAAGGTTTCTCCTAAGGAAAACGCTGAGGAGTTTCGCCAAACCCTGACTCAATCCCTGGCCAACCTGAGGCTGGCAACTGTAGATTTATTGGGCATCCACGGCATTAACACCCTGGAACTGCTGGACTACACCCTGCGCCCCGGCGGTTGTTTGGAGGTAGCGCGAGACTTTCAGCGCCAGGGCCGCATACGTTTCATTGGCTTTTCTACCCACGCCCCCACCGGGGTGATTCAGCAGGCCATTGCCTCTGACCAGTTTGACTACGTTAACCTGCACTGGTACTACATCAACCAGGACAACTGGCCCGCCGTTGAAGCGGCCCAGCGTCATGATATGGGCGTTTTTATCATCAGTCCGTCGGATAAAGGGGGACATCTCTACAATCCCTCAAAAACCCTGATCGACCTCTGTGCCCCGCTCAGCCCCATTGTCTTTAACAACCTGTTCTGTCTCAGCCATCCCCAGGTGCACACCCTCAGCGTTGGGGCGGCGCGCCCTAGCGATTTTGATGAGCACATCAAGACCCTGCCCCTGCTGGTGAAGGGGCAGGATTACTTACAGCCCATTCTGGAACGGCTGCACCAGCGAGCCTGGCAGGTGTTGGGGGAAGACTGGCTGCGCACCTGGAAGGTGGGCCTCCCCACCCCAGAGGAAACCCCCGGTCAGATTAACATTCCTACCATTCTCTGGCTGCGGAATCTGCTGCTGGCCTTCGATATGGAGGATTACGCCAAGGCCCGCTACAACTTGCTGGGCAACGGTGGCCACTGGTTTCCGGGCCAGAAGGCCGACCGCCTGGGGCAGTTCGACCTGTCAGCCTGTTTGCACCGCAGCCCCCACGCTGACAAAATTCCTCAATTGCTAGCCGAAACCCACGCCAGATTAGCCGGACAGGAAGTTGCCCGATTATCCAATGCTTGAGGAGTCATGGCCACTGCTGGCTGGCTGGGCCAGGCCCTCTGACCAGGAATCAGTCTAACGCCAGGTTTGGGTAATCGCCGCAACCGCCGAGGCTGTGCCTGCAATCCTTCGGCCAGCACCAGGGGCGGCATCGCCAGGTTTGGCCAAAAGGGCCGACTGACGCAGTCAAACTCCCAGTGACCCTGGGGCAGGGTGGGGTTGGGCAGGGTGGTGCACGCGGCAATGGCTGCTCCAGTAAGGTGGTGCAGCACATCAATTAGTTGCTGACCGGCTTCGCTGCGGGCCATCTGACCGTTGTAAATCACAATTGCAGAGTGAGTTGTTAGGTAGTTGCGCCATGCCGCTATGGCCCCAGCATGGCTAGCCAGGTTGCCAGCGGTAAGGGTTACTTGGCCAAGAGGCAGGCCACTGCAACTAATGGGCGTCACCAAATGCAGGCATTTAACAGGCGACAGGGCAGCTAAGGTTTGGGTAATAGTGGCAAGACCGTCCAGGGGGCAACTCAGCCGCAGGACAGGAACCCCAGTCACAACGCTTTGTACTAATCGTCTATGGTTTACCAGGGCACCACTGATAACGACCAAATCTCTGGGTTGCGCCCAGGCCGTTGCAGGGTCAGACAATGATAGCGGGGTAAAGCACATGTAGACTCCTCACCGATTGGGCTATAGAGGCCAGGGGCAAAACCTTAGCCTCTGGGGCAGGGTAAGGTTAACCGTTTGAGCAACGTTACTAACCCCTGTAGTGTCGCTCCTGAGGATCCATTCTGAAAGATCAGCTCTCGATCAGTTTTGTGGATCAGCTTTCGATCAAAGTCGCTGATCCACGGCTGATCTTGACAGGGCCTCAGCAAACTCCCCATGCTAGTCGTACAAACGCACCTCAGATTGCCGCTATGAACGCTTTTCAAACTACGGCTGGGCTATTTCGTTCGCCCCTCTCGCAGCGGATAATTTTGGGTATATTCGTCAGTCTGGTTGTTATTGAAGGCATTGTGCTGGTGCCCTCGGTGCAGCGGCGACGCCGCGAATTGCTGGGGCAAATTGAGGAGGTGTCTACGGGCAAAGTCCGCTGGATTGTGATGACGTTCCCCACTGCCTCTGGGGAAGAACTGGCCCAGCAACTCCAGCAGCTACAGACTGATCCCATGCTGCAGGGCATTGTGGGTGGTGCCGTTTACGATGCTAGTGGCCAGCTAGTGAACGCCTTTGGCGAACCACCGGAACTGACTCCAACCGCCGTTCACCAAGACCGGCATCAACTTTTAACTAGCGAAGCTGGCCGCCTCCGTTACGACATTGCCTGGACCACCATTGGCATGGGTGAAGGTATGCTTCCAGAACTCACCGAGAACCACTGGTTGGTGCTGCGCCACAATGACCAGGGAACCCAACGAGCGCTCATGTTCTACATTCTCAGAATCACTGGGCTAGTGCTGTTGATTGCAGCCTTTATCACCCTGGTGATGATGGTACTGCTCAGTCGGCTATTGATTACACCCATTTTGACCCTGCGCCGAGACCTGGCCCTGGCTGGCGAGGCCGTTTCCTGCAACCCAAATACCCCCGAATTTGCCTCTTTGCGGTACCAGCGCCAGGATGAACTGGGGGAAGTGATTGCTACCTTTGAGCAGATGTATGAGCAGATCAGTCAGGCCATCTGCGAGCGCAAGCAGGCTGAGGCTAACCTGCGCCATCAAAACCAGGAAATGCAGGAATACATCGAGCAAGTGGATCAGGTCACAGCCGCTGCCGTTGCCGTAGACGACGGCACCTTTACACCCCACAGCCTGGATGCCGTCGCCCAGCGGTCGGATCACCTTGGTCAACTGGCCCGCATATTTCGACAGATGGCCGCCCACGTTGAACAGCGTGAACGTCTCTTAAAACAACAATTGCTGGAACTCACCATCGAAATTGACCAGGCTAAACGGCAGCAGCAGGTTGCTCAAATCACCCAGAGCGATTATTTCCAGGAACTCCAGGCAGAACTTAAGGACTTTCACCCTGACGAATTTTGGCGCTCGTAGGAGGCTTAATCCTAATGACTACCGGAGCACTGTTTTGGGCCGCCACAGTAGATGAGGTTGCGGCTCCCTACAATACAATTCATCTAAAGGTCTTCTACCCCGCTTCCCCATTGGGGCAGGAACAGGAAAAACCCCTGAGGGATATACCCGCCGACAGTAGCTATGCCCCTTTCAAGATAGTGGTTTTGTTGAATGGCATCAACTGTGGCCCAGAGCGCTATGAGTGGTTGGCCATTAAACTGGTTGAACAGGGCTTTGTGGTGGTTGCCTTTGCCTGGGTAGCCGAAAATATACCCGGCATGGTTGCCCTTACCCCAGGTGTAGATCTCAAA
>CAYUBC010000398.1:0-4253 GCA_964442885.1 uncultured bacterium
TGCGATTCTCCACGTCAGCCGCTGGCGATTAACGGCCACGTTGCAAATGAAGGACGGCTATAGCCAGCAGCCCAAGCCGCGCCAGTTCACCCTGGATAGCGACTGTGGACTGGTCACCCATTACCCCCCCGGCAAGCCCTACGACAGCATGATTGAAGAATCCTTTGTCAACCGCTGGCCTGCCGATTGTCCCTGGCGACTGGAGCGCGAAGTTGACCTGGTGCCCATTCCCGGCAGCGTGATGATTCCTGACTTTCGCCTGGTGCACCCCGATGGGCGAGAGTATTTGCTGGAAATTGTTGGCTACTGGCGACCGGAATACCTGCGTAAAAAATTTGCTCAGGTGCGTAAGGCAGAGCGCCATAACCTGATTTTGGCCGTATCCGAACGGCTCAATCTAGAGAAAGCGGGCATCAATATGGCCACGGTGTCGGCCAGGGTCGTGTGGTTTAAGAGCAAGCTCCAGCCCAAAGCTATTCTTGACGTGTTGGAAGCACCCGACACCGCTGGTCTGGAGCGCTGAACCGCCGGTTAGCACCTGGTTCGATCTCTAAGAGCCTGTCTATAAAGTCCCAGTTATAAAGTCCGAGGAATCCTAATCCGTGGCTCAGGCTAGGAACGTCTCACCAAGGCTAAGCTGGCTTTATAAATAACCTCTAAGTCATCTATAGCGGTTTTCGCTGGTGTGAGGTACATGTCGATGACTGTAACGCTTGTCTGGCAAGGCTTCTGGTGTACCTTGTCCGATCAGGAACCGCTATATGTGTGACGGTTGAGAGTTGGATCTCAATGTTTACGACTCAACTATTTTAAGGTGATTGGCAAGACCGCGCTTTAAGATTTGCGGCAGGGTGATCGTTATCCACTTTAAATTTATTTTGCAAAGCTTCAATCTGATCAAGAACCTCAACAAACTCCTGTCCAAAAGGAGTTAAACAATATTCAACGCGAGGAGGAAGCTCTGGATAAGCTATTTTCTCGATGATGCCAAATTGAACTAATCTTGTTAAGCATTGATTGAGTACTTTTGTTGTCAATCCATTCTTGGTTTTTACCAATTCGCCAGGGCGATTAATTCCACAACGAATTTGCGTCAGCAGATGTATTGTCCATTTACAGCCCAGACAATCCTCGAACATCGCAATTAAGTCACTTGTGGAGTTGGAGAAAGTTTCCGAACTGATCTTCGCTGATAATTCCATATTTGCAACTAAAAAGTATCTACCCTACTGAAAAGTACCTACTTGAAGTTTAGCTAGCAGTCGTTTATCTTAACCAAAGAAACACAATAAGCAAAAATCTTGAAAGAGGACAATGTTTCAAATTCACACCGAAACGAGTGCACCAGAGGTTTCCAAGCCACTCCTTGAGCAAGCCAAGAAAAATCTCGGTATGATTCCGAATTTGGAAAGGGTTATGGCTGAGTCACCTACTTTGCTGGAAGGATATATTCACCTGTGGGAGGTCTTTGACACCACATCATTATCCCCGATTGAACGTCAGGTTGTTTATCAGACTGCTAACTTTGAGAATCAATGTGAATACTGTGTTCCCTGGCACACTAAGCTGGCAAAAATTGCGGGAATGGCTCCAAACGAGATCGAGGCTCTGAGACAGGGAGCAGAATTAGAAGATCCAAAGCTTGAATCATTGCGGCAATTTACCAAAGCCTTAATCTTAAATCGAGGCAAGATAGCAGAAGTTGAATTAAAGGCATTTTTTGCTGTAGGCTATTCTGCCCAACAAGCGCTTGAAGTAATTTTAGGAATTGCAGTAAAGACAATGAGCAACTATACAAATTCCATTGCCGGTACACCTCTGGATAAAGCAGTCGAGAAGCTCAGATGGAAAAAGCCAATTATTTCAATGCAGACGAGCATGGACACAGTGTAAACAGAGTCAAACAACCGTCTAACACTCGTCTAGCCTTAAAGCCTTTTGGCCCCGTTTTAGTAGTCGCCAGAACGCTCAGCCCACCAGCGCTGGCCTTCGTAGTAGCTGGCCACAATGGCAATGGCCATCCACCACAGGGTGCTAATTTGAGGCCGATACATCACCGTATCGGCAATGCCCTGACCGAGGATGCCAGCGATCGCGGCGATCGCCCCCATCAACCAGTAGCCTTGCACATCCTGGGTTTGGCGCAACCGCTGGAGCTGCACCCAGCCCTGCTGAAACACCACCGCCAGCATCCACAGAAAGGCCAGGAAGCCGAGAATTCCCGCTTCTACCAGCACCTCCAGAAACACGGAATAGGCGCTCAGGGCGGTGTAGCGGGGCCGCTGGTAGAGGGGGTAGACGGCGTTGAAGGCGTCATTGCCGGGGCCAATGCCCAGCAGGGGGCGATCGCGGATCATATCCAGCACAGCGGCCCAGACATTGATGCGGAAGTTGTTGCTGCTGTCGGCCCGGCCTACAAACATACTCAGCACCCGCGCCCGCAGAGAACTGACGGACATGACCGCCAGGAACACCAGGGCCGCCGCCCCACCTAACAAGAGCGGCAAGGCCCAGCACTTCCAAAAGGGCGAGAACCAGATGCTCCAGTACTGCACCGCCAGAGTCAACAACACAAACCCACCGATTAAAAAGCCAATCCACCCGCCCCGGCTGAGGGTGAGCACCAGGCACAGGAGGTTGATCGCCGTAGCCAGCACGGCCAGACCTTTAGGTGCCCAGCGGGGCCAGGCAAACACCGCCATAGCGCTAAACATAATGCCCGGAATCAGGTAGCCCGCCAGCAGGTTGGGGTTGCCTAAAAAGCTGTAGACCCGCGTGGCGTCTACCAGGGTTGAATTCACATCCACCCAGGTGGCCAGGGCCGTAGCGCCAAAAAAGTACTGCCGCAAACCGTACACCGACACCGGCAGCGTAGTCAGAATGTAGGCCAGCACCAGCAGGTTTCGGGCCTTGGGATGACGGGCTACTCTGGCCATCAACAAAAACAGCAGCAGATTGAGGGTGAGCTTAATCAACCCGCTCACGGCGGCTCCGCGCACCGGCGACAGGGCAGTAGCCAGCACCATCACCCCCCAATAAACGGCCACGGTGATGTGAACTGGCGTAATACCGGCTCCGGCTTCATCGGTTACGGTGAGCAGCAGCCACAGGGCCGCCGCCGCCAGCAACAACACCCCAATCAACGTCGTGGATACGTAGGGAGCCAGGGCAAACAGCACCACCACCAGGGCCAGACCAATCCAGTCGCCCCAGGGCAACAGGCGGCTACCCTGCCGCCATTGCCGCAACGGGGCCAGCAAGCGGTGCAAAAGGCTGGCCTCCCGCCATTTATCAAAGGATGAGTGGGATAGGGTGAGCTGTTGCCAGAACGCCGTCAGCATAGGTTAGAAGCCGGGTGGTTCGAAAAAGTCCTCCCCATCATGCCAAGGTTTGGCGCAACTGTGTCAAAAAATCCTCACCTGGGGTTGGTGAAACGTTAAGAGAAGAATAATTTCTTTAACCCCTAAAAGCCTTTGTAATGCCCCAAAAGCCTTAATTAGGCGTTAACAACGGCCCCAACTCCCCTGCTTACAATATGGGCAGCAAAGCTCCCTTCAATATGCAGGAGAACAACATGGCCAGCCTTCTAGAGCAACTTCGGCAAATGACCGTGGTTGTCGCCGATACCGGAGACATTCAAGCCATCGAGAAGTTTACCCCCCGCGACGCTACCACCAACCCTTCACTGATTACGGCGGCGGCGCAAATGCCTCAATATCATGAAATTGTGGATGAAACGCTGCTCAAGGCTAAGGCCGATGCCGGTGCCGATGCATCTAATAAAGATATCGCCAATCTCGCCTTCAATCGTCTGGCGGTCTCCTTTGGCCACAAAATTCTAGCCATTGTGCCCGGTCGGGTGTCTACGGAGGTAGATGCTCGCCTCTCCTACGACACCGAGGCCACCATTGCTACGGCCCACAACCTGATTGAGCAGTACGCTCAACTCGGCATTTCCCCCGAACGGGTGCTGATTAAGATTGCCTCCACCTGGGAAGGCATTAAGGCGGCTGAAGTGCTGGAAAAAGAAGGCATTCACTGCAACCTGACGCTGCTATTTGGGGTTCACCAGGCGATCGCCTGCGCCGAAGCTGGGATAACGCTGATTTCTCCCTTTGTAGGCCGCATCCTCGACTGGTACAAGAAAGACACAGGCCGCGAAGACTACGCCCCCCACGAGGACCCCGGCGTTCTCTCGGTGACGCAAATCTACAACTACTACAAAAAGTTTGGCTACAAAACCGAGGTGATGG
>CAYUBC010000399.1:0-4252 GCA_964442885.1 uncultured bacterium
AGGGGCACCAAACAGCACCCCCCGCAAGACCAGAAAGACTGCGATAGTGCTCAGCACCGTAAGGCCAACGCTGGTGATAAGCCGTCGCAAACTGCGCCGTTCTCGATAGCCGATGACCCCTTGCTGAATGCGCTCTACCGCCTTATCCGCTAACTCTGCTTTAGACACCCCAAACGACTCTGCATCCTCAGGCCGAACCGTAAACAGCACGACGTCGCCAGCCCGTATAGCAGTTTGGTTATTGTCAACAGTGACGCGAATATCGTCCGGGGCAATGGTGGAGTCTTTGGCGATCGCGAGAATCCGCTGGCTAATGATGTTGGCCCGTTCTTGGGCAGTAACGCCAACTACCCCTACCCTCACCTTAAAGAGAACCTCACCATCCAGCGATACCGGAAAGCCATCAATCTTGTTGCCCACCTCATCTGCCGATGGGGAAGCCGTGGTCACCTCCTCAACCTGAGCCATTGCTACAGTGGGAATTAGTGGGTTTAGCCCAACCACCAGCCCGCCAGCCATCAGGAACAGCAATAACCAGATCCCAATTTTTCTGCCCAGGGAGCGAAACAAACCTGCCCAAAGACCTACCATACGCCTGCAATGTTAGCTTTAGAGACTGAAAGCAGTGTATAACGACTCTACGACGGCCATACCACGGCGACTAGATAAGGGCTCACGGAAGCTGCAGCCGCGCCCTACCGAGGGCAACTCTGGACAGTTGTAATGTGCACTACAGTTCTCAAAATTTTTGAGATACAGGAAACTAATCATAAAGTGGGATTTTCGTTAGACCTTTTCAGAGGGTTATGGCCTATACTTCTCCTTGATTCTTTAGAGCGGATTGGTGAGGCTGCGACCGCGTTGGTTTGGCCCGCCAAGTTGTTTGAGTTGCTTGATAAGAGACCTATTTTATGCTGGAACTAAGTGGTAGTGATCTAAAGAAGCTAGCTGAAGCAGCCTCTCAGCTGGAAGCCACTGATTTGGAATATACCCTGGAAACCCTGGCTCAAAAAGCGCGCTTGCAGAGAGAGCAAGTCATTAAGCTATTAAAAAATTATTGGGTAGCCAAGGATCAGCTCAATATTGTCTATTTGGAACTGACCTCTGAAGAGGAACAACTGATTTACCAGTAGGTCACTACTAGTGGTCATTCCGCAGCAACCATTGCCAACTAGCGGTCTGTCAAGCCTTGATGTGTAAGTTGGGTGAACCACAGTGCCACCCAACGGTAGTAAGACTTGTTGGGTTCTGCTGGCGCGCCACCCAACCTAAAAATTCAGGTTTGACATTCCACTAGCCATAGCTGCCCAAACCTAAGCTGGGCGAGTTACGGAAAGGCAATATCCTCATCTTCAAACAGCTCTCTAACGGTGAGCGGCAAATCAATTTGGCTGTTAACCCCAAACCGTTGGAACACCTCCGCATAGGTGTAAACCGTTGGTGAGCGGCTGGTCTCATTGCCGCAGCGCGAAATAGGCTTACCGAAATAGGCTTTGTAGGCGCTGGTCTTAAGCTTCAGCGTAATGTCTGAATTTCTGGCCTTCACCCCATAGCGCCGCAAAAAATCCTTGATTTTTTTGCGGCGAATCACAATGCCAAACTCGTCCTGGTTGTCGATCGTCACATCGTGGGCTTTAGCAATCTCCGAGGCACTCATCACCTGGGGTGGCTCTTGCCCAGTATCGTCAATGCGCAGAGAATCGGCCAAAGCCGCTGCATAGCGTCGCCGAGTCGCCGCATCCGCCAGCCCTTTAATTTCCCTGGCCGCAGTTTCCAGTAGCTCCATAGTGGTAGACCTAATCACCCCTGTTTGCTGGACTAAACTCCAGTTATTTGCAGTTCGACCCAGTTTATTCAAGTTTTTCTAAGTTTATAAGAGACTAACCCAGATGGCTAGGCAGAATGCTTAACCTTGGGAGTTACCTGTTTTTTTGTATTCCAAATCACTCGCGCAGCGTTACCTGGCCCCGTGAGCTACAGTCTGAGGCTCAGGAACTAGAGGTTTTATGGCGATCCATACACCTCACTAGCTGCAAAAACCCTATAAGCCGATGGCTTCAATGCTTGGGCTAAGGCGTTATTGCAGGGGCAGGCATGGCCATGCACACGGTACTAGCAATTTAATCAGGCTTCTCTACTGATTGATGGCATTAGCAAAAAACTTGATCTAACTTAGTTTATTAAACTTTAATTGAGCTTAAAAATAAAATGCAATCAAAGACTTTCTAGAGGTGACAGGAAAGCCTAAAATCCCTGCCCAGCAGTAGTTTCAGGGTGCTTGCAGTAAATTCACGTTCAGTGTATGGTGTGGTTGAGGGGTGATTCGCTTCAAGAAAATAGCCGAGGTTAAAAATACTCAAATATTCCCTGGAGGCCCCATGAAACTCACGATAATTAACCCGATTGAGAAAATTTGGCGGGAGTTAAAGCTGGAAGCAGAGCAGGCAAGCCTGCATGAACTCACGGCCCTAGCAGTGGTTGTCTCGGATATTAAGCCCTTTCAAAAGGGAAGAATCCAATACCAGGCGACCTACTGGTTTGGTCGCTGTGAAGACCAGATCACCCTGGCGGCGGGTATGCCAGTAGAAGTCATTAGGCGTGAAGGTAATACCTGGGTAGTACGCTCTATTCTGCATTGAATGCGGGGCTTAACGCAGAGGAATACTCCATGAACAGCTTTGTCCTGCTTCTCTATGCCTTAGGAAAAATCCTGAAATATTTCTTCCTGAGCACCTTTGTGTTTGTTGTCTTTTGTGTTGTGCTGGCACTACTGGGCATTCAAAGTTTAGCGTGGAATCTGCTGGCTCTGGCAGTTCCTTTACTGGGTAGATTGGGCCTGATTTTGATGCTGGTTACGGCCTCGGTGATTGTGATGAGTTCCATGGGCTAGCTGTCTATCCGGTGGGCGGAGTAAGTAGGGGCTGGGGGCATAGCTAGCCTATGGATGACCGATTTAGCTAAAACCGGCAACTTTCCCCCTAAGCTAATAGATGCAATCAATTAGCCTCTTTGGTTCGCTATGAAACGATTCTTCCGCGCCGTAACGGCTCCTTTGTTGGCTTCTACGGTGGTGGCGGGCTCTGTGCCTTTTCCCATTGGTAATGCTCAGGCTCAAGCGTCGATATCGTCTCAGCTGGCTCAATCCTTTCCTACGCCAGACCAGGTGGTGGAGTGCGAGCTGCTGATTGTGGGAGGTGGCCTGGCGGGCACGGCGGCGGCCTACGAAAGTTTGTTAATGGGCCACACCGTCTGCATGACCGAGCTAACCGACTGGGTGGGTGGGCAAATTTCCTCCCAGGGCACCACGGCGCTCGATGAGTCGCGGGAGCAGCGTAATCAGCTCTTCTACTCGCGGGGCTATAAGGAACTGCGCGATCGCGTCGAACAGAAGTACGGCGAGCTTAACCCTGGCCAGTGCTGGGTGAGTGCCTCCTGCTTTATGCCCGCCGATGCCAACGCCATTTTGATGGACATGCTGGCCGAAGCCCAGCGCGAGGGCGGCGGCGAACTGAAGTGGTTTCCCAATACCGTGATTAAAGAGGTGGAGTTAAACGGCGATCGCACCCACATTGATAGCGTTATGGCTATTCGCCACAGCCCTGCTCCGGGCACCGAGCCGCTGAATACCGATTTTCTGTCGGCAATTATCGAAGACGCCTACACCTACGAAGATTCCGCCCGGCTGGCCAAGGAAATTATTCAGTTTGTGCCAGCGGGGATTGTTCTAGACGGTGAAGCGGCCAACACCCCGCAGCGGGTCGATTGGTTTGTGGTGGAAGCCACCGAAACCGGCGAGATGATTATCCTGGCTGATGTACCCTACGAGCTGGGCCTGGATCCCCGCTCTCCCCTCAACCCCTCCTCTCCGGTGCTGGAGCGCGACCCCTACTGCACCCAGGGCTTTACCTACACCTTCGCGATGGAGCGCACCGCCGAGCCCCAAACCTACGACGTGCCAGAGTTCTATTCCATCTACGAGCCTTACTACAGTTGGGAGAAAGAGCGTGAGCAACTCAAAACGCCCCAGGATCACTTCGACTTTGTCTTTACCTACCGCCGCCTGTGGAGTGAGCACCCCCGCCGCACTGGGGAACGAATTTTTGGGTCTCCCCGTCCGGTACCCGGCGACATCTCTATGCAGAACTGGACCTGGGGCAACGACTACCGCCCCGGCAACCAGCAAGACAACCTCATCCTCACGGAAGATCAGCTACAGGCCAGCGGTCAGCTAGAGCCGGGCGGCTGGCTGGGG
>CAYUBC010000400.1:0-4224 GCA_964442885.1 uncultured bacterium
AGAAGGCAGAAGGCAGAAGGCAGAAGGCAGAAGGGGAATTCCTAGGAGGAGGTAGGATGGGAAAAGCTTGCGTGCCCATCGGAAAATCGCTGATGGGCACGGGCCAGGCCCTTTGCCTATCCTACGCAGAGGAGCAATCTTGCCAAAAAAATCTCCTTATTCAATGGGTAGGTTATTTCTGCCTTAAAGGACTGGCTTACTTAAGGTTGTCTCATGGTTTGTAGCTTAGCGGACTAAGCTTAAGTTTTCTTATGGTCTGAGGCTTGGGGCAGGTAGTAGAGTGCCGGGTTAGGGGCTCAGGTTTTGCCTTACACTAAGCAGCAACGTTGCCGTTGGCTGGGTGCCTAGCCGTGGCTTCTTTCAACCCTCAACCCCTTTCCCTCCACGGCCCTGCCCATGTCTCGCTCCTCGGCCCTGCGCTACTACGTCCTTACCCGGCTGATGCTGGCCCCGCTCATGATCTGGACGATCACCACGGTGGTTTTTCTGCTGCTGCGGGCCACGCCGGGAGATCCCGTGGATGCCCTTTTGGGGGCACGGGCTCCGGCGGCGGCGAAGGATCAACTCCGCACTCAGCTCGGCCTAGATCAGCCGTTGTGGGTGCAGTATTTGGATTACCTGGGCAGTCTGCTGCGGCTGGACTTGGGCACCTCCATTTCCGCCCAGGGGCAGACGGTATGGCAAATTATTCAGGCCCACTTTCCGGCCACGGTGGAGCTAACGGTGTGTGGGCTGCTGGTGGCAACGGTGGTGGGTGTGGGAGTTGGGACGATCGCCGCCGCCCGCCCCAACTCCCCCATCGATGCCGGGGGGCGGCTGTTTGGCATCATCACCTACGCCATCCCAATGTACTGGTTTGGCATGATTTTGCAGCTAATCTTTGCGGTGCGGCTGGGCTGGTTTCCCATTGGCACCCGCTATCCCCTCCAGGGGACACCCCCACCCGGCCCAACAGGTTTGTACGTGGTGGATAGCCTGCTGACCTTTGATGTCGGGGCTCTGGCTACCACGCTCTACTACCTGGCCTTGCCCAGCTTGACGTTAGGTATTTTGATTAGCGGCGTGTTTGAGCGCATGGTGCGAGTCAACCTCAAGCAAACCCTAAATTCCGATTATGTGGAAGCCGCCAGGGCGCGAGGCATTCCGGAACGGCGCATTGTTCTGGTTCACGCCCTCAAGAATGCTTTAATTCCGGTGATCACCATCCTGGGCCTCACCTTTGCCTCCATGCTGGGCGGTGCGGTGTTGACCGAGGTAACCTTCTCCTGGCCGGGGCTGGCCAACCGGCTGTATGAAGCCATCTCCCAACGCGACTACCCGGTGGTGCAGGGGCTGATGGTCTTTTTTGGCATTATTGTCGCCGTCATCAGCATCGGTATTGATATTCTCAACGCCTATATCGATCCGAGGATTCGCTACTGAGCGGAGCTAATTTCGCCGCTTAAAGCACCCATGACTATGGGTAGATAATCAGGACGACAGGATGACTATATTACTCTGATAGTAGATAGAAAAGGGTAAGTCCATGACGGGGATTACTAATTATCAAAATCCACCGAATTTGCCTGCAATAGCGCCCTATCGGTGGACGGTTGAACGTTACCACAGAGCTGTAGAGGCGGGCATTTTTGCAGGGCAGCCCGTGGAACTATTGAAGGGAGTCTTAATAGAGATGTCTCCAGAGGGCATTCCCCATGCTGGATTAAGCAGTGACGCGGCGGATTACCTGCGAGAAAAATTAGGGCAGCGGGCTAAAGTTCGAGATGCCAAGCCGATTACCCTGCCGGATGACTCTGAACCAGAACCCGATATTGCGGTGGTGAGACCCCTGGGTGATCTCTACAAAACCCAGCGCCATCCCCACCCAGAGGATATTTTTTGGGTGATTGAATATGCGAATACCAGTCTGGAAAAAGATTTAAACCTGAAGGATAAAATTTACGCGGCGGCCAATATTACTGAATATTGGGTCGTCAACCTGAACACCAGAGAATTAATTGTGTTTCGCAACCCGGTGGCGGGCGAATATCAATCCCAGGTGAGTTTGACCGATGGCACAATCTGCCCAGTCAGTTTCCCCACGCTTCAGCTTGAGGTAACAAAGCTAGTACTCTGAGGTGGAAATAACTCGCCTATTTACAGAAGCAGAACTCTTGTGTAGCCAGGAATTCTGCTTTTGCCTTCTGCCTTTCGGTACTAGGCCCTGACCCTAGCGGTTGTTGAAACTGAGATTAAACCTCTAAAGGTTGAGCTGCCGCACCGTTCATTGCTGGGTTTACTACAGGGGCCAGTTCAGGACTGGCTGGTTTACTGCTAGGGGTACTTTTACCACCTGACTTACGACGACGACCACCCGCCATTTCATATTCCTGACTGGCTTTTCCATAGTGGCTAGCAACAGCCATCAGCATACTTTCTGACATGGCTCTAGCGGCTTTTTCGCCCACCTTAATGTCATCACCCATTTTGTCTAGCTCAGATAAGCGAGTGTTGTAGACGGCTAATCTAGATTCCAGATCATTGAGGATAGACACAAAGTTTCTGACAGATAAGTTGCCGCCTAAATCGAGATTGTTATTAATTGACTTCAGGCTTTCTAAGCGCCGTTTGGCTTTTTCTAAAGCAGATGAGTTACGTTTGGGCCGTGCCATAATGCACTCCTTTTTCTAAGGTTACAAATCCACTGTAGGCGCTGCGTTAGTTCATTTGCCTGAGTGGATTTAAGGGATTTTTAAGACTTGGCAAGGAATTTTGCAAAAAATCTCTGTGGGTTTACAGATATTTAGATATAAGAGAGGGACGAATCGACCCATCAGTAGGACAGCATCGGACATCAGTCACTCGCGACGCAGTGTTAGTAAGCAAACACAGGACATCAATCACTCTCGTCACGACATCCGTAAGAAAGCACAGGACATCAGCCACTCTCGCTACGAGATCAGTAAGGCAGCATCGGACATCAGGCACTCTCGTCGCGAGATTAGTAAGAGAGCATCGGACATCAGGCACTCTCGTCGCGATGTTAGTCACTCCCGTCGCAAGCGATGATATTCAACTCAGGATCGGCATAACTAACCGGATTAGGGAGGTTATGCGGCGTAAAGAGGGAGAAAGTTGACTAACCAGAGTGAGCTGGCTGTGGTCTTGGGTTGCGCCCCCCGCTGCCCCACCCATTACCCAAGCCCTTTTGAAGAAAGCTAAGTGTAGCTTTCTGGGTGGCAGTGGCTATGATGGAGAGCAGTTGTATACATCTCAGGGCGTTTTGATGATTCAGTCGTCTATCTGAGGCGAATCCCTAGGAGATGGCAAAGTCGAGCGCCAAACCCTGAGCAATTGTTGGTCAGAGTATGAATGCAGTTGAGATTGAGGAAGCGGTTTCCCAGCTCGCGGGCGCGCCCTTTGACCCAGACGAATTTCCCTTTGCCTTCCTGGAAGCCTTTGGCAACAAGGCAACGACGATCAAGAAGCTCAAAAGCGGCAGCACCAACCAGTCTGACCTGGGCGGCGTTTTGCAGCGCAACAACATTCACATCAAGGTGTGTCCAGCCGGGGCAGTAACGGCCACCCTCGCTGCGCTGCGGGAAAGCCCAGCCACAGCCAAACAAAAGGCTAAGTTCATCCTGGCCACCGATGGCTATACCCTAGAGGCCGAAAACCTGGCTGAGGGTGAAACCGTCGCCTGCGACTATCCAGACTTTGCCGACCATTTTGGCTTTTTTCTAGCGCTGGCGGGCATTACCACGGTCAAGCAAATTCGGGAAAACGCCTTTGACATCAAGGCAACAGGCCGCCTCAACCGGCTCTATGTGGAGCTGCTAAAGACCAACCCCGATTGGGATACCGCAGAACGCCGCCAGGCGATGAACCACTTTATGGCCCGGCTGATCTTCTGCTTCTTTGCGGAGGATACCAACATCTTCCACAGCGATGGTCTGTTTACCAACACCATCGCCCAGATGAGCGCTAGCGATTCCTCCAATACCCATGAGGTGCTGGCAGAAATTTTTCGAGCCATGGCCACCCCACTAAAGGATCGGGAAGCAGCGGGTATTCGCAACTGGGCTAATGGATTCCCCTATGCCAATGGGGGGCTGTTTGGCTCTTGTTCTGGCCCTCATCCCCTAGCTCCTTCTCCCAAAGAGGGAGAAGGGGAACCGGAGGATCTTGCTCCCCTCTCCCACCCTGGGAGAGGGGCCGGGGGTGAGGGGCTTCAACCTGGGGATC
>CAYUBC010000401.1:0-4222 GCA_964442885.1 uncultured bacterium
GTCAAGTTCAACGATGGTATTCGGGTCGATGACAACACCGAGTTAACCCAACAGCAGGACGCCGCCTAACCTCCTGCCATACACCAGATTTGACTATATCTCGTTTTGTCATAAAACCTCAAAAAGGCGATGCCGATGACCAGAAGGGTGAGGCTGGTGTTGGGTAAGAGGGCGAGAAAATTAGTCCACCGGTTCATTGAGAATCGCTGCCATAGGTTTCTACTTCAACTGATCTGAAGAACAAGGCATAGCGTTCTTCGCCCCCCACAAAGCCACGGTTCAGCTGAGCTCACGACTTCGGCAAGCTCAGTCGAGCCGTCAAAGCCTACTGCTTCGCCGACCCCGACCCCTCCCCCTGCGTCCCCGACCTGCTCACGGCCGCCGAGCTCTACCTCGACAACCAGGGATGCTGTAGGCCTCAAAACCCTGGATATAGCCTCAATATATTAAGAATAAATCTTAATTAAGCTATTGTCATACCAGTATTTCGATCCCTGGGTTACAAGCATTAGCCCCTGGCATCTGCATTGCGTTTGTCCTATGGCCCTGTCCCTGACACAAAATACCTACTACGATCTCATTCAAAGCGGCACCTCTGTCTTGGTGTCTGAACATGAAGAAAAATGGCTTTACCCAGACAGCTTGGGGCAAGGATATCTCTATCAAATTGATCTGCGAGATGGGCTAGAAATGGCGATTTCTCGTTATCAGCTCCGGCATCACCTGAGTGCCAGTACCCCTGAGCGCCCTCATCCGATCGAATGCACCTTTTACTTAGAAGGTTGCGAAGAAAATTACGTGGACACGTCCCCTGACCCAAATTGCTATGGGTTCTTTGGCAACGGTTTAGCTGCGGGCAGCAGTTCTACTGTGCCTGCCGAACGCCCTAATGCCTGGCTGAGTTTTCACATTGACCCAGAACGCTTTGAGCAGTGGTTGGGTGATCGCCCCCTGCCCCTACCTGAACTGCTGAGATCGCCCGAACAGCTTTACTACAGCCAATTTGGCCCCATCACCGCTTCAATGCAAATGGTGTTGCACCAGATTCGGCACTGCCCCTACACCGGCGTTATCAAGCCGTTTTATCTGGAAAGCAAAGCCTGGGAACTGATCACCCTATGCCTGCACGACATTTTAAGTCAGGGGCAACCTGCCACCCCCGCCAGTTCCCTTAAGCCCGCCGATATTGAGCGCATTCACCACGCCCGCGACCTCCTTGTGCAGCGCTTCGACCCCACCCACCCTGGCCGAACTAGCCCGCCAGAGTCAAATCAATGAGTGCGACCTCAAACGGGGCTTTCGCCAGGTTTTCGGCACCACCGTCTTCGGCTACCTGCATAATTACCGCCTCGAATACGCCCGACAGCTGCTCGACCAAGGCACCAAAACCGTAATTGGGGTAGCCCACACCGTTGGCTTTGCCAGCCGCAGCTCCTTTGCCCGCGCCTTTCGCAAAAAGTTTGGAGTCAATCCGGCTCAGTATTTGCGGCAGCGGTGAGGGGAGTGGTGGGGTATTCGCGTAGCGTACCTGTAGGGCTCAGACATAGCGGGGTGACGAGTTGTCCTAGAATTTAGTCATAATTGCGATAGTGGTTTCTGGCCCACTTCCTCACCCATCCCCCCTTATGATTCAGCAGCTCAGCACCCGATTTCAAACCTTCGACGACTACCTCGCCTACGCTGATGACACTGACCAGCTCTATGAACTCTTTAATGGAGAACTGATCGCGGTGCCGCCAGAGTCTGGGTTTAATGTGCAAATTGCCACTGGTTTGCTCCTCAAGTTTGCGGCCCTGGTGGGGTATCAACGGGTGCGGGGGCATGGTCTGGAGCTAGAGGTACGGGGCGAACCGAAAAATCGCTATCCCGATCTGACCGTTATCCGAGAAGAGCATGTCTCGCTGCTGGCCCAGCGCAACACCATCCGGCTGACGATGCCTCCGCCGTTGCTGGTAGTGGAGGTCGTCAGTCCAGGGGAGTTGCAATGGCATCGAGATTATGTAGCCAAACGTCTGCAGTACCAGGATGTGGGCATTCCCGAATACTGGATTGTTGACCCACAAGCGCAGACGGTGTTGGTGCTAGCCCTGGAAGGCAACACCTATACTGAACTGGGAACTGTCACGGGTGAAGGGCTGGTGCCATCGCGGCAACTGAGCAACCTGGAACTGGTAGCTAGTACCCTCTTTGCTGGCAGCTTAGCAGGGTAGCAATCAAGGCAATTTTCTTGGCGACGCGGCTTTACTCAAGGGCGTTGGCGAAGCCTCTCCGAGGGAAAATCGCCCCTGCCTAGCCCATTCCTTCCAGCACCACATCTTCGTAAAGTGCGGCCAGGGTATCGGTAAAGTCGAGGCTTTCTAATCGAAAGGTTTTTGTTTCAGGGGTGTAGTAGTGGAGCACCCACAACCCCTCCCCATTGCGCCGAAAACATTCCACTCGCTGGTGGCGCGTGTTAATCAGCACATACTCTTCCAGGCTGTCTAGGGCTTGATAATCTAGAAACTTGTCGCCCCGGTCAAACGCCTCTGTGGACTCAGACAGCACTTCTACAATCAGCTTAGGAAAGCATTTGTAACCTGCCGTTTCCTGATCGCGGCGGTCACAGGTGACCATGACATCGGGGTAGAAAAAGCGGTTGCGGGCTTCAATACGAGCCTTCATATCCGCAATGTAGACCCGGCAGCCGGTACCGCGCACATGGCTGCGGAGTAAAGCAAATAGGTTACCCGATATGGTGACATGGGCATCATTGGCCCCAGCCATAGCATAGGCTTCTCCGTCAATGTACTCATGCTTGACGGGGCTTTCGGCCTCTAGCTGAAGGTAGGCTTCGGGCATAAGGTATTGGGGAGACGCAACCATAGGGGTCTATCACAAAATTTGCGCTAAGTTTAACCGAAAACCTGGGAGGATAGGGTCTGCGGAGAGTTCTGGTGGTGCATTTAGGATTTCAACGGCTTGATTAGGTCGATAAATCTCCACCTGTTGCGCTTGAAGACTAATCAGCCAACCGAGCTGGAGACCATTTTCCAGATATTCCTGCATTTTGGCCTGGATATCAGCCAGCCTATCGCTAGACGAACGCAGCTCAATGGCAAAATCGGGACACAGGGGCAAAAACTTATCTGGGTCGGGGTTCAGTGCCGCCAATCTATCTCGTTTAACCCAAGCGGCATCCGGCGAACGGATTGCCCCATTGGAGAGCCGAAAGCCTGTGGAGGAGTCAAACCCGATCCCTGTTGCATCCACATCCGCCCAATTGCCCAACTGCTGGGCGATTCTAAAATTTCGATTCCCCGTTTCCCATCCTGTGGGCGGCATAATGATCAACGTTCTCTCAGCAGTACGCTCCAGCCGCAAATCACGATTGGCCTGGCAGAGGCGATAGAACTGCTCATCACTCAGTTCAATATCCGCCGATTCAAGCTCTAGGGTAAGAGACATCATGGTCTGAGCCCACCGCACTATCCTCCAATTCTAGTTTGCCTGGAGAGAACTGAATCTTCCCGCGTTGGCAGAAAATGGCGATAGATCATAAACCCTCCCGCTGGGATTCATAAAAATTCCGGCTCGGATTCGCAACAGGGGTTACTTTCCCCTATTCTTGTTCTCACACTAATGCAACCTACTTTCATTTGCCTGGCCTGCTGGCCACCCGTGTGAGGAGTCTGAACCATGTCATTACCCCCTGCAATCCGGCTATTCCGGTGTTCTTGCGGCCTGGCCAGCACCCTGGGCCTGACCACCCTCCTAGCCCTCGGCGGGATGCAACGCGCCAGCGGCAATGAGCCGGTTATTGAGACTGTCAATGCCACAGCCGAACTGCTCCCCGTCACCCCACCACCCCATCACCCCATCACTTCCCACCCCCAACCTGCCACCACTGTCACCGAATGGTTCGCCCAAATCGAAGCGGCCCTGGTGCAAATCACCAACGTGCGAGTCGAAAGCACTGAGACGGGCTTGCAGGTGATTTTGGAGACCGCCCAGGGAGACCTGACGGCCCCGACGACAGCCACGGTGGGCAATGCGTTAATTGCCGAGATCCCCAATGCGGCGCTGGCGCTGCCCGCTGGCGATGCCTTTGAGCAGTTTGGCCCAGCAGAGGGGATTGCCCTGGTGAGTGTGACGGGTTTGTCTGATAACCGGGTGCGGGTGTCGATTACGGGGATCAATGCGCCGTGGCCTTCTCCGCCCCCGGCAAAGCCACCTACCTGTTTAC
>CAYUBC010000402.1:0-875 GCA_964442885.1 uncultured bacterium
GGAAGGTTTTGAAAATATCCCTCAGTTCTATGCGTACCCACTACTGCGGCACTCTCCGGGCCAGCGACATTGGCAGCACCGTTACTCTATTTGGCTGGGTAGACCGTCGCCGCGATCATGGGGGCGTTATTTTTATTGATCTGCGAGATCGCACCGGCGTCGTTCAAATTGTCAGCGACCCAGAGCGCACACCCGCCTCCTATCCCCAGGCCGACCCCCTGCGCAACGAGTATGTGGTTAAAATTCAGGGGCGAGTCAGCCAGCGTCCGCCAGAGTCGCTCAACCCCAAGCTACCTACCGGGGAAGTGGAAATCTACGCTGATTCCATTGATTTGCTGAATGCGGTGCGTAAGCCTCTGCCCTTTCAGGTGTCCACCGCCGACGCCGAGACGGTGCGGGAGGATCTGCGCCTGCGCTATCGCTACCTGGATTTACGGCGAGATCGGATGGCCAACAACCTGCGGATTCGCCACGAAGTGGTGAAGGCGATTCGTCGCTTTTTGGAAGACCAGGAAGGCTTTATGGAGGTGGAAACCCCCATCCTCACCCGCTCTACTCCAGAGGGGGCGCGCGATTACCTGGTGCCTTCGCGGGTTAACCCCGGTGAGTTTTATGCCCTGCCGCAGTCGCCCCAGCTCTTCAAGCAACTGCTGATGGTGTCGGGGGTGGATCGCTACTACCAGATTGCCCGCTGCTTTCGGGATGAAGACCTGCGAGCTGATCGCCAGCCTGAGTTCACGCAGCTCGACATGGAAATGAGCTTTATGACCCAGGATGAGGTGTTGGCCCTCAACGAAGCGCTGGTGGCCCACATTTTCAAGACCGTGCAGGGGGTTGACATCCCCCGTCCCTTCCCCCGCCTCACCTACGCCGAG
>CAYUBC010000402.1:885-4192 GCA_964442885.1 uncultured bacterium
TACGGCAGCGACAAGCCCGACACCCGCTACGGGCTGGAACTGGTGGATGTCTCTGACTTGGTCAAGGATTCGGGCTTTAAGGTCTTCTCTGGTGCCGTGGCCGAGGGCGGCATCGTCAAAGTGTTGCCGATTCCGGGCGGCAATGAGCAAATTTCTAACGTCCGCATCAAGCCCGGCGGCGATGTGTTTAAGATTGCTGCCGAAGCCGGAGCTAAGGGGCTGGCTTACATTCGAGTGCGGGCTGAGGGCACGGTGGATACCATTGGGGCGATTAAGGACAACCTCTCGGCGGAGCGAATGCAGGAACTCCTGACCCGCACTGGAGCCCAGAACGGTGACCTGCTGCTATTTGGAGCTGGCCCAACGGACATTGTCAACGCCACGCTGGATCGGGTACGGCAGGCTATCGCCAGGGAAATGAACCTGATTCCTCCCGGCTGTCTCAATCTGCTCTGGGTCACCGACTTCCCCATGTTTGAGTGGAACGCCGATGAGCAGCGGCTGGAAGCCCTGCACCATCCCTTTACGGCCCCTAACCCTGAGGATATTGGCGACCTCAAGACGGCTCGCGCCGTAGCCTACGACCTGGTGCTAAACGGCTATGAAATCGGTGGTGGCAGTCTGCGGATCTACCAACCGGAGGTGCAACAGCGCGTGTTTGCTACCATTGGTCTCTCTCCAGCCCAGGCCCAGGACAAGTTTGGCTTTTTGCTGGAAGCCTTTGAGTACGGCACCCCGCCCCACGGCGGCATCGCCTACGGGCTGGATCGCCTGGTCATGCTAATGGCAGGGGAAGAGTCGATTCGTGATGCGATCGCCTTCCCCAAAACCCAGCAGGCCCGCTGTTTGCTTACCCAGGCTCCTTCCGGTGTGGACGATACTCAGCTTAAGGAACTCTACATTGCCTCAACCTACGAACCCGAGGATGAAGGCTAGGGAACGATAGCCCGGCAAGCAGCAAAACAGTAGCTCAGTTTCTTACCAGCCACTTTTGGCCATTCAGCCGTTGCAGCGTGTAAAGCACCAGCAAATCCAGGGTGACTTTTCGCTCATCACCCATGAATTGCTCGATAGTGCTGGGTTGAGAGCCCTGGTCAGCGTAGTAAAACAGCTTGGGGCTGCTGATACTGTCTTTGGTGAAGGCAATGTTAAACTGGCGGGCTCCATTTTCCCACTGGCCTTTGACGTGCCAGTAGGGAGCTTTGTCGGCCCAGCCGAACACGTTGAGGGGCTGCTCAGTAAAGCTGAGCTGAACATCGCCCATCCCCTTGTCCTGGAGAGCCTTGGCTAGGCTGGGTAGCAAGTGTTGTTCAATAAATTCGCTAAAGGGCTTATCTTCAAGCGCGGGTGGTTTTTCCTTCTTAGCGGGGGCCTTAGCCGCTGGGGGCTGGGGTGCAGCTTCGGCATCAGCGGCCGGCGTAGCTTGAGGCGTAGTTTCGTCAGCCATAGGGCGCAACACTTAAATCAGCGACACATCAATCAGCAATACCTGGACGGACAAGGCCCATACCTGGGTCTTTCGACGCCTACCCCATACTAAAGGAAAGACTGCCGGAAAAGCCAACCTCCATAGCAAAAACGGCATTCAGCTTGTGACTGAATACCGTTGCCTAAACTCTATAACCCCAGCCTTTCCCCTCTAGGGAGGGGCTGGGCTGGGTTAACTCTAGGGAGGGGGAGGGCTGGGTTAACCCTGGGGAGACAGGTGCAGCAGGTCTTTACGAATCGTAGCCATGTCGCCGTTGCTGCCGTTGGTGTTGTGGCCAATGCCCACCGCTTCCAGGTCGGCCTCAACCATCAGGTGAACCAGTTCCTCAAAGGTAACGCTGGGCGTCCAACCCAGTTTTTGGCGGGCTTTGGTGGCATCGCCAATCAGCAGGTCTACCTCGGCGGGGCGCAGGTAGCGAGAGTCAAACTCAACATAGTCTTGCCAGTCAAGCTTGACGTGGCTAAAGGCAATGTCAAGAAACTCGCGGATGGAGTGGGTTTCATTGGTGGCCACCACGTAGTCGTCGGGCTCATCTTGCTGGAGCATGAGCCACATGGCCTGCACATAGTCCTTGGCATAGCCCCAGTCGCGTTTAGAGTCGAGGTTGCCAAGGTATAGCTTTTTCTGCTGCCCGGCCACAATGCGAGCCACGGCACGGGTAATTTTGCGCGTCACGAAGGTTTCACCCCGACGCGGTGATTCGTGGTTAAACAAAATGCCGTTACAGGCAAAGAGATTGTAGGACTCGCGGTAGTTAATGGTTTGCCAGTGGGCAAAGACCTTGGCGCAGGCATAGGGGCTGCGCGGGTAGAAGGGCGTGGTTTCCTTTTGAGGAATTTCCTGCACTTTACCAAACATTTCTGAGGAGCCCGCCTGATAAAACCGCACTTCCAGATCGGTACGTTGCTGGTAGTCGCGGATGGCTTCTAGCAAGCGCAGCGTCCCCATGCCCACGGCATCAACGGTATATTCGGGTGAATCAAAGCTCACTCGTACGTGGGATTGGGCTCCCAGGTTATAGACTTCGTGGGGTTGAACCTGCTCTAAGATGCGCCGCAGCATGGTGCCGTCAGTCAGGTCGCCGTAGTGCAAAAACAACCGGGCTTCGCTGCTGTGAGGATCGACATAAATATGATCAATGCGGTCGGTATTGAAGGTAGACGTCCGCCGAATGATGCCGTGGACTTCATAGCCCTTATCGAGCAGCAGTTCTGCCAGGTAAGACCCGTCTTGGCCGGTAATGCCGGTAATTAATGCACGCTTAGGGTGACTCATAGGGTATCGCTTTCTCATCTCGCAACATTAGATCGAGTGGGCCAGGCCCAACCTCGATGAGGGCAGGGTCATATCTTAGCCTTACACCTGGAGCACTGAGTAGCCACTCGTCAGGCGAACCGCCCAATCTTGTTCAAACTGTGACTCCTAGCCTACCGACCTAAGCTTACCCACCTGGGCGCGGAGAGCGATAGTCTGACCAGGAATGACAAGCTCATGCTGCTGCCCCAGGTGCGCTGCCGCTTCAGCAGAAATCAGCCAGGTGTGCCCTTACAGGGCTATTCACCCGCCGCAGAAGCCTGGCCCAGGTATCCCCGCGAGAGGAAGGGGAGATCCACAACCAGCCCTTCAGCACCACCCAGGCTGACCTCTAATCCTGCTCCGCCAGCTTTGGTGCGAATGTAGCCCAAACCCAATGGCCCATCGGGAGTATCCACCATGCTGGTGAGGGTGCCAACCTTATCGTCACCCAGGTAGATTGGGGTTCCTGCCTCGACCGGCTGACTGAGCCGGATGCCCCAAAGCTGTTGCTTGACGCCCTGA
>CAYUBC010000403.1:0-4188 GCA_964442885.1 uncultured bacterium
CCCCCCGCCCTACTCCAAACCCTGGCTAGGCTTACCTCGCATTGCTTCAATATCCAACCAGGTAATGATGACGCCAGCAATCGGCACCGCCAGAAACAATCCCAGCACCCCGGCCACAGTAGCTCCCAAAATTAGGGCAAAAAACATCACAACGGGGTTAATGTCCAGGGAATCTTTCATCACGTAGGGGAGCAGCAAATTTTCCTGCACCTGCTGTAAAGCCACGCAAATAACCAGCGCCTTGAGACTCAGCCAAACGCTCTGAGACAGCAGTAACAGCGTCACCGTTCCCACCCCAAGGGTGGCTCCGATGCCTGGAATTAAATCCAGCAGGCCAACGATGAGCCCCAAAAAGGCGGCATAGGGCACACCCAGGATTAAAAACACCAGAAAGGTGGAGGTGCCAAAGAAAAGCGCCAGCACCAGCAGCCCCCAGAAAAAGCCCAGCAGGTTATGCTGAACCACCGTATTGAAGCGTTCTTTGTGATGAATGGGCAGGTGCTCTAGCAACCACCACCAGACCTTGGCCCCATCCAGCATCATAAACAGCGTGACTACGGCAATGAAAATGGCCACAATTAGATTGGCCAGGGTCGATTGCAGCAACCCCAGCCCCGCCGTCAGCAGGGTGGCTGCCTGACTCTGCAACTGGGGTTCCAGGCTTTGCACATTGATAGGTAGATTCCAGGCTTTAAGCATGCCATCCAGGTCATTTACCCAGGGCACCATTGAGGCCGAGAACTCCTGGACGCTGGTCACCAGCTGCTGCCCCTGGGAGAGCACCGCCGTGCCCACCGTAAGCGACAGCCCGGTAGCCACCAGCAAACAGGTGATAAAAACGGTGAGAATAGCCAAAGTGCGAGGCAACCAGCGACTTAACCAGGTGGCAGGATGGTTAAGCAAAAACGCCAAAATGGTGGCACAAACAAAAACCACCACCAGCACCCGAAAGTAAGCCAGGAGTTGAATCAGCGCCCAGCCGCTGGTAAACAACAACAAAAAGCGAATCAGCACGTTGTTGTTGATTGCACCCCAAAAGCCCACGGCACTGGGCGGGCGGGATGGGCGGGCGGTTTCCTCTCGTGACTCTTCGATTTTCATGGCACTACAGCGAGAGGGAGTCTTGAACCAATACGTAGGGCTGCACAATCAAAGACTGAAATCGCTTGCTGGTGGCTTGTTGCCAGGCTTCAACCTGGAGGGAGGTGGGCTTGGTCAGCAGGGCTTCGGCAATCCAGCGGTTGACCGTGGCCACATTATCAGTGGCGATCGCCACCCCCACGTCGGCCAGATCCAGGCTTTCATCCACCAGCACAACCGCCCCCCGCTCGGCATGGGGACTGAGCCAGCGCCACTCGGCTGGGCCAACCATGTCGGCCAGCTCTAGCTTTAGGTCATGGGTCATGGATGAGGGTCACTACAGCCAGTTTGTAACAGGCTACCAGAAGTCGGTCGATGCCGGGGAGAGGAATCCTCAAGTCTGGAGATCCCACCCCTGATTTTGACCACCCTCACCGATTAATAGTCGGTATTTAGGCCAAGATGATGGAAAACCTGCCATCCTCACCCGCTCTGTCTAAAATGGTAGCCGCAGGGAGGGGATGGGCACCGGCACGGATATGGGTAACAGGCTAGAGGGTACTGGCACATCGGGGAACAGGCGCTCAAAGGCCCCGCGCAGATTGCTAATGCCGGGCAGTTCTGCGGCAAAGCCGCTAATCAACGGGCCTTCCAGGAGTTCAATAAAATCCTCCGGTGTCAGGTCAGTGATCACCGCCTCCTCTTGCTCAGCATCGACGGTAATTTGCTGACCTTCCGCCACCACGATAGTAGAGTCTGGGTTAAAGTCTACGGTTTCAGCGGGGGCGGCACCTGAGTCGATGGAATTGGGAGTGGTTCCGTCCATTGGGGCTTGATTGGGATCTGTCGTCGGCTCGCTCTGTTTGAGGCCAAGCTGCTTAGGCTCCGACGATCCTCTAGAATCTCGCTCCGGCAAGTCTCGTCTGTTTGACTGGGGTGCTTCCTCCTCAATGGGTTCTATTACTTCGGTTTGAGGCTGGATGATCACCTCCCCCTCAAACACCTGCACGATGGTTTGGCCATCGTCCGTAACTTCCAGGGTGTAGATGGTGCCGCGCACCCCGGCTACGGTGGTGGTAGAACAACCGTTTAGGCTGCCATTAACCAGCAAGGTACCGCGATTAAGCTGGGCACATTGCCCCACCACCAGGCTGGAATTGTGGGCCAGCCGCGCCACAGCCCCGGTGTTAAACCGCAGGGAGGTACGGGCCGATTCGGTACGCACCCGCTGCCGCTGCTGGGCCACGCCATTCACCTGGGTTCGTTGGTTTTGAATGTAGACCTGGTTGCTGTCTAAAATTTCGGTGACTGTGGCGTTGGCGATGCTTTGCCCCAGGGCCGGAGACACCGCCACCAGAGCTGATACGCCGCTACCCAACAGTGCCCAACCCAGTCGCCGCCAACGGCTGTATCGGGGCTGAGAAGAGCGGGTTTTCACCCAGCGGTCAGGGCGGTCAGCGGCGGTCATGGATGAACGATTCATAACCAAGGTCTTTTTAGTAATCTGACTCTGTATCCGCCTCTCCCCCGTCGGGATCAGGATGACTGTATAAATCTTTATCCAGCCACGGGGAGATAGTGCGGGTTTTACCAGGCCGGGCCTGGGCTTGTACCGGCTCAATATTCCCTGGGCCTGGCGCAGAAGTGGCATGGCGTTTAAGCTGATAACTGGCTACGGCTCACCTGCCCTGTTTCTCGGTGGCTGACACTATGATTGCTGCGGTTTTACGGTTGATTCGTTGGCGGCTCCTGGGGCGTAGTTTGCTGCTCTGTATCCTGCTGGGCATTCTCACCGCCTGCCAGACGCCGCTGTTGGAGGCTCGGCTGGAGTATCAGGTCGTTTCCCCCAGTCAGGATGGCATTGGCAAGGTTTATTTGGGCCGCGAGATTGCCCGCACGATGGGCCATGAGGGGGCGGCCTGGCTAGACCGCCCCAGTCGGATTTTGCAGGAGCGTCCCCAGGCAGCCATTGAAAACCTGGCCCTCCAGCCTACGGATGTAGTGGCCGACATTGGGGCCGGAACGGGGTATTTTGCGACGCGGATAGCGGCCTTAGTACCCCAGGGGCGGGTGCTGGCCGTGGATATTCAGCCTGAAATGCTGGCCATGCTGCAACAGCGCCTGGCTGACCAGGCCATTGAGAATGTAGAGCCGGTGCTGGGGCAGGCCGATGATCCTAACCTATTACCGGATTCCATCGACCTGGCGCTGATGGTGGATGCTTACCACGAGTTTGCCTACCCCCGCGAAATGATGCAGGGCATTGTGGCCGCCCTGAAGCCTGGGGGGCGGGTAGTGCTGGCCGAATACCGGGCCGAAAACCCGATGGTGATGATTAAGCGACTGCACAAAATGAGTGAGGCCCAGGTGAAGCGCGAAATGGCCGCCGCTGGCCTGACCTGGCTAAAAACTGACGATAGCTTGCCCCAGCAACACCTGCTGTTTTTTCAAAAGTCGGCCTGAACCACAAAATGAGAGAATAGGGACTGACTAAGACCGAAGGATATTTGACCCATGCTGAAGCGTTTAGCCACTGTGCTGGTACTGGTTGTTGCGATCTCCCTGCAAAGCTGTGTGGGCAGCGGTGGTGGGTTGATGGGCTACGTAAACACCTACGATGGCTACGAGTTCATGTACCCCACTGGCTGGGTTGAGGTTCAGGTGCCCGGTTCTGCAGACATAGTGTTTCACGACATCATCCACGAAACCGAGAACGTCAGCGTGGTGATTAGCGAAGTGCCCGAAGGCAAGCAGCTAGAGGACTTGGGCACCCCCACGGACGTTGGCTACAAGCTCTCGAAAAGCTTTAACGCTATTTCTGGCGATGATACCGATGTAGAACTGGTCAGTGCCCAGCGCATTGATACCCCCGACAGCAAGACTTACTACATCCTGGAGTACGTCGCTGACCTGCCTTCTGGGGTGCGCCACAACCTGGCCAGCGCCATTGTTCGCCGGGGCAAGCTCTACACCTTCAACGCCTCCACCAATGAAGACCGCTGGGAGAAAATGAAGGACTTGATGAAGCAATCAGTGGCGTCTTTTAAGGTGTCCTAGTACCGCTACGCGGAGTTCAAAATGCAAAATTCAAAGTGAAAAATTCTTAGG
>CAYUBC010000404.1:0-4182 GCA_964442885.1 uncultured bacterium
CCAGGAGCGTCGAGGCATAGATCTAAGTGTGTAGGAGAAAGGTGGGGTTCTTAGTTTTGAGTGTTGAGTTCTTAGTTTTGAGTTCTTAGTTCAACACTCAAAATTCAACACTCAAAACTCAACATACTTACCCATTAAGCTTGTGGATCATACCACCACTCGCACTCGCTGGGCGCAGGTGATGGCCCGTTCTCTGGCGATCTCGATGGTGTCGCCCAGGGCCAGGGCGACCCCCATGCGGCGGTTGGGATGGGCGGTGGGTTTACCAAACAGGCGCACTTTGCTGGTGGGCACCTGGAGGGCGTGGTCTAAGCCCTCGTAGCGGGGGGCATCACTTTGGCCGGGGGCCAGAATCACCGCTGAGGCACCCGGTTGGCTCAGGGTAATCTCGCCGATGGGTAAGCCCAGAATGGCGCGCACATGGAGTTCAAACTCTGACTGACTCTGGCTCACCATTGTCACCATGCCGGTGTCGTGGGGGCGGGGGCTAACTTCGCTGAAGTAGACGGTTTGGGCCTGGTCGGGGGAGCCAGCAATGAATAGTTCTACCCCAAACACTCCCCAGCCGCCTAGCGCATCCGTTACCAGCCGAGCCATGTCCTGACATCTCACTAGCGTATCGGGGTGCAGCGGGCAGGGCTGCCAGGATTCGCGGTAGTCGCCCGCCTCCTGACGATGACCAATGGGGGGACAGAAGTGGGTGCCGTCTACCGCGCGCACGGTCAGCAAGGTGATTTCCGTATCAAAGGGAACAAAGCCTTCGACGATTACCCGCTCACTCTTGCCCCGACCGGCCTCGCGGGCGTAGGCCCAGGCTGGGAGGATATCTTGCTCTTGACGCACAGTGCTCTGGCCCTTGCCAGAGGAACTCATGATCGGCTTGACGACACAGGGTAGTCCAATGTCGGCTACTGCCGCCTGATACTCAGCCTCACTGGCGGCAAAGCGGTAGGGGGAGGTTTTTAGACCCAGGTCTTCAGCGGCCAGGCGACGAATGCCTTCGCGGTTCATGGTCAACTGGGTGGCGCGAGCGGTGGGTATCACCCGCCAGCCCTCGGCCTCTAACGCCACCAGGGTGTCAGTGGCGATCGCCTCAACCTCTGGCACAATCAGGCTGGGTCGCTCCTGGGTAACCACCTGCCGCAGTTGGTCGCCGTTGAGCATATCGATGACGTGGCGGCGGTGGGCCACAGTCATGGCGGGGGCATGGTCGTAGCGGTCTACGGCAATCACCTCCAGGCCCAGACGCACGGCTTCTAGGGCCACCTCTCGCCCTAGCTCGCCAGAACCTAGCAACAACAGGCGGTTGGCCTCTGGTTTTAACGGTGTACCCAGGGGGCTAGCAAACCCGCTGACCAAGGGGGATGGGGCCATAGGTCTCTTCAACAACTATTTCTTTTCAATATTACGTGCTCAGTTTTCTCAAATGTCGCTAACATCGCTGGTAAAGCCAGACGGGTTAGGCCGACCTGCGGTTTAATCTAGGGCTTTGAGTCCTTGCGCGAGTCATTGTTGGAGCACAGGCAGATACGCATCAGGGTTTCGCTATCAAGCACCCCATTTCAACTATCTCCCAGCCTTGGTTAGGTTCGGGATAGTGAACAGGGGGCTAAGGCACAGCATCGTTTAGATCGTTTTGGCCCCTGGCGGCAGGTTTTGTTGCCTCTAAATCAGGGTCAATCAGGCTGGTTTGATATTAGATTTCTGTCTGTCAATAAAAAGTGGAAATTCTCAAACAAATTGTGTACCATTCGTTAGCACAATTTGGCCAGGGTTGGTTGGCTTCCCCGGCAGGCCCGCAGAAATGGCGGTGTCTAGCCAGGTTTAGGAAGCTATCGTGCCCCGTTGGTAATGGCCCCCACATTGCCAATACCCTGGGTTAAATGGGGCAAATGCTCGTTGATTACCCACTTTGCGGATACTGCTGTGGATAGCTTGAAAGCCATTTTTAATCGCAAGCCTCGGGGCGTTGGTATTGAGCTGACCCCCGAAAAAGTGAACCTGGCTCAACTGCGGAAACAGGGCACCAGTCTAAAACTCGAAACCCTGGCATCGGTGGATATTGGGGAGGGAATTTACGAAGAAGGCCAAATTCTCGACACGGCGGCTATGGCCGATGCCATCCAAACCGTGCTGACTGAAAGCAAGGTAAAGGTGAAGCAGGCCTCCACCGCAATTCCGGGACGGGCGATCGCCAAAATCATCCCGGTGCCTGCCGAGCTAGACGATGCTGAACTGCGGGAAATGGTGCTCAACCAGGAAGCCAGCCTCTACCTGCCTTTCCCCCGCGAAGAAGCCGATGTGGACTATCAAAAACTGGGCTACTTCGTAGACGAAGACGGCATCGAAAAAGTTAAGGTGCTCCTGGTGGGCGTTCGCAAAGACATCACTGACCCCTACATTGAGGTCTTCCAGCAGGCTGGATTAGCCTTAAACGTGCTGGAAACCTCTAGCTTTGCTCTAATTCGCACCATTCGCGAGCAACTGCGGCAGTTTACCCCCCAGGAAGCGGCAGCGGTGGTGGATATTGAGTTTGAAAGCACCGAAATTTCCATTGTGGTGGATGGGGTGCCGCACTTTTCTAGAACCGTGCCCACCGGCACCTTCCAGATTCAAAGCGCCCTCAGCCGGGCCATGAACCTGCCGCCGTCGCGCAACACCGAGCTGTTGCAGGGCATGACGGTGCCTGTACAAACCATGGATACCGTCGGCGCTATGCAGGTGGGGGGCGGCAATAACCCTGGCACTACCGCCATGCTGCGGGTCTTGGGAGAGCTATCGGACGAGCTGCGTCGCTCCATTGACTTTTACTTGAATCAGGAAGAGGACATGGAGGTGGCGCAGCTATTGCTGGCTGGGCCAGGGGCGTCGATTGGTCAACTGGATGAGTTCTTAGCCCAGCGGCTGAGCATTCCCACCAGCCAGATTGACCCAATTTCGGCGCTCTCCTTAGACTTGGAGGAAGATATTCCAGGCAGCCAGCGTGCAGGGTTGGCTACGGTGCTTGGGTTGGGCTTGCGAGAGGTGTAGCCATGTACAGTCTTGACGTTAACTTTCTAAAGGATCGCGAAGTACGGGTCTTTGAGCCCAAACCCAGGCCCCGTGGCACTGGCGATGCTGCCGATCGCAGGCCCCTGCTGTATGGAGCGCTTGGGGCGCTGGTTCCGCTGTTGCTGGTGGGGGGCTACTGGGCCTTTACCCGCAACGAGATCCGCAAGCTAGAGGTTAGAAATGCGGAGCTAGATGCGGAACTGGCCGAAATTCAAAGCCAGATCCAGGAAATTAATGCCATTCAGGGCCAGATTGATGCCGTTAGGGCAGAAAATGCGGCCTTTGTGTCGGTCTTTAACGAAATTGTGCCCTGGTCAGCGCTGCTCCAGGATATTCGCGATCGCACCCCAGCCCGCGTCCAAATTACCAACATTACCCAGGATGCCGGGGTCACGCCAGCCAGCGCCCCTGAGGCCACCCCACCCAAGGCTGGCGGCCTTGCCGTTGAAGGCGTCGCCTGCTCCTTTGATGATATCAATGACTTTTCTCTAGTGTTGCAGCAATCGCCGCTTCTAGAGTCAGCTACGGTATCCATCGAACGGGCTGAACGTCAGACCACCCTGCTCGACCCCTCCGTGGACGGTCGCTGCCCCAATACCCCGGTCAATACCCCCAGTTTTCTGGTGGATTACACCATTCGGGCCAACATTACCGACACCCCCTCCTCCCAGCTCATTGACGAATTTGAGCGTAAGGGAGCTGTGGGGTTGGCCTCTCGCCTTCGTGCCCTCAGAGAAACAGGAGTGATCGAATAATGACGGCTACTGGTGATTTCCTCCCCCCTGAGGATCAAAACCTACAGCAGGTTGGCCCTGCCTACCCAACCGCCTTTGGTGTAGAGTTAACGCCCAGAATCCAGGCTATTGCTCTGGTAGCCGTGGGGCTTCTGGGCGCTTACCTGCTCTATAACTTCCTGGTCAAGCCCGTTCAGGAGCAAAAAAACACCCTGGAGGCCGAAGTCGAGCAGAAAGAGGCCCAGGTTGAGCAGCAGCGGGCCAGTATTCAGGGCATCGCAGAGCTTCAGGCCGAGCTAGATGCCACCATTCAACAGCGAGTGGGGGTGTATGGCTTGCTGGGCAATTCCCAGAGTTTAGACACCCTGCTACTGGACATCAACCAGCAAATTCAAAA
>CAYUBC010000405.1:0-4177 GCA_964442885.1 uncultured bacterium
AAACCGTCGTCATAACCGGCGCAACCGCCGCCCTTCAGGCTTTGGTAGCAGTCGTGCGACGGTCTTCTCTTACCCCTGTTTGCCTGGATGTGGCGTCGCCAGGGCTGGCCGCCGCCTTGGGGTTACCAGCGACAATGACCCTGGCGGCTCGGTTCCAATCCATTGCTCCCGGCGTAGAAGAGCAGGTGAACCAGCTTTTGGGGCTGGTGCCACCGGAGTTAACGGCTACCGTCCTGGCTGAGGAAGCGGATCTAGGTTTTTGGGTGAAGCTCTCGGCGGCGCTGTTTCCTGCCGCTGCTCCCGGTGGCATAACCTCGGCGGCCCAGCAGGTGATTGCTAAGGTAGGTCTGCGCCCCGCAGACGCGCTTCCCTTCCTGGACAAGTTCACGGCTCTGGTTGGCGCTGCTGGCCTGGCCAGACTCCACGCCAGCAGCGGCCTTGGCACAGTGCAACTGGCTCAGGCAGATGGCACGGCTGAAACTGTTCTGGCGCTGCGCTCTGACTGTGAACAGGCCGGGGGATATCTCACCCTGCTCGAAGCGCCCCCAGCTCTAAAACAGTCGGTAGACAGTTGGGGCTACAGCGGCAATGCCCTGGCCCTCATGAAGGCGATCAAAACCCAGTTTGACCCCAGCCATCGGCTGAGCCCAGGCCGATTTGTAGGCGGCATCTAAAGCTGGTTGCTACCGCACAAGCAGCGCTACGCCAGCCATTAGCAACCCCAAACCCAGCACCTTTAGCCCATCCATAGGACGCACCACGGCCCCCATCAGCCCGTAGTGGTCAATCATAGCGCTCCCCACAAATTGAGCCGCCACCATCACCGTAAAACCCGCCGCCAACCCTAACCGAGGCACCACATAGCCAATCGAGCTAATGATGAGTAACCCCATTAGCCCAGTGGTAAACCCATACCAGGGCACTGTAGACCACGCCTTCAGGTTGTCGCCCTGGGAAGCTATCATCGCCAGGGTAACTACCACAGCCCCACCGGCATAGGTGACAAAGGCACTTTCCAGCGGTCCCAGGGCAGTGCTTAACACACCCATCAATTGCCCCTGGATGGCGGTGGCCAGGCCACCTAAAATTGCAAAAATTAGTACGCTAAGATTGCCCATGACTACATCCTGCATCGGAAAGGGTAAAACAGTAAGCCCAGCCCAACGCTAGCCAGGGGTTAGCCTACGCTTAAACCTAGCGGCTGAGGTTAGACAAGGCTTACTTACCCTACTCCCAATCCACCCGCTGAATCCGGTCGATGTAGTCCAAATTCGCTAACTCCATCAAAATGAGCTGAGCATTGGGCTGGTAGGTATTGCCAATGGTAAGGGTTTGCTGCTCTGTGCAACCGATGCGGCCCCGGCTCTGAGGAAAAAAGTCCAGAGAGGGATCAATAGCCAGCACCGCCTGAGCGTAGGACTCTCCCTGGGGGATACAGAATTCGTAGTCCAGGGAGCGTTTGCCATTGGGCGGGCCATAGAGGCCGTTTTCGTCTAATTCGCTCAGATCAAAGGCAATTTTGTTGAGGGCGTTGGTGTTGTCAGCAGCGGGCATGGGCTGGCAGCCCAAGGTCAGGATCAGCAAGCTGCATAACCCTGCAGGGCCAAGACGTTGCACAAAACACATAGAGCCGGCCAATCGAGTAACCCCTGCTAATTAGACAGCGCGGCATCAATAGCCTGTTGCCCCTGGGGCGACAGCGCATAGCCCAGAAACGCCTGCACAGCGGGGCTGTTGGGGTCTTTATAAACGTAAAACAGCGGGCGCTGGAAGGGATAGTTAGCCGCCTCTGGGGTAACGCCTTCGATGGGCACCACCCGCACCGTTTGCTGATCTGCGACCTGGCTGTAGGTGGCATAGCCAATACCATCCTTGCCGAGTTCTTGCAGCATGGGTGTGGTGGCATCCCGCGTCATGGTGGTGATGTTGGGGGTAGTGCCAAACTCAGCTCCCCCCAGGACGATCTCCCGAAACGCAACGTGGGTGCCGCTTACGGGCGGGCGGTTAATCACCCGGATGGCGGTATCTGGCCCGCCCAGGGTAGCCCAGTTGTTGAGTTCGCCTTTAAAGATTTGCACCGTTTGGGTGGCCGAGAGCCCCCGCTGAAAGGGATTATCTTTACCAACTACCAGAGCAATGCGGTCAGTCGTCACGGGAACCGCCATCAGGCCACGGGACTGTTCCTCCGGGGTAAGGGGGCGGGATGAAGCCGCAATATCAATAGAATTACTCAGCAGGGCTTGAATGCCGTTGTCGGAACCAATGGCCGCCGTGTTGACGGTGGTGCCGGGGTACTGCTGGGTAAAGCCTGCTTTTAGGGCTTCGTTAATCAGCACCATGCTGGTTGAGCCATCGATCGTAACGGTCGTGCCAGAGGCCACGCTGGGTAACAGAGGGAAGTTAGCGGCGGTGGCCGTGGTTGCGCCGGGGGTGGCAGACGTGCCCGCCTGGGGGGCTTCTAGGCCAGGGGGATTAGCTACCGGCGCTGATTTTGGTTTGCGGAAGAAAAACCAATAAGCTCCGCCCAGGAGGGCCAGAAACAGCAGAATAAAAATAATCGGTGGCGGGCCGCTGCGCTTAAATGACGTGTTGTCGTTAGTCATGGTTAGCCTTACTCTGCCAATTCTTTAGGAGTACTACCATCCAGCATTTGTAATCGCCGGGAGACCTCATCATCAATGGTCATCTGGTCGAGGTCGGCGGCCAGTTTTTCGTTGGGGTTTTCTGACATTTCGGCCAGGGCATTGCTACGCAAATTTCGCCCATGTACGGCATTCTTAGCCGCTTCAAAGGACGAGCGGGCCGAACCAATGTCGAACTCGTTGTTGACTTGAGCAATCGATTCTAAGGCACTGTTGATTTCGGCCAAGTCCTTCATGTTTTGCATGTCGGTCTTGTACTGCTCTAGCTTTAACCGTTCGCGGTTGAGTTTGTCCTTCGAGGCGTTGACAAATTTTTCTGCCTGCTGCACCTGGGCTTCAAGCTGGGGCAGAAGTTGCTCGATTTGAATGGCCTTGGTCATCGCCATCCGAGCGGCATCGGCATTGCCTGACTGTTGGGCCAGGGCCGCCTGCTGTTCAAACTTCTTCAGTTCTCGAGCCTTGTCCTGATACTTTTGTTTAGCCCGTTCGTAGGAGCCCACCTGCATGGCCACGGCCCCGGCCAGTTTTTGCACCGACTCCTGCATAGACTGAAGCGAATCTTCAGCTACCGCAACCGCCACTTTACCGCCCGACTCCACCGGAATCCCCCAAAGCCAGTTCCAGGTGCCAACAATAGTGCGTCCAGCCTTTTCGCCCATCAACCAGTAGATGGCCTTTTTCATAAAACGCTCCAGTGCGCTGAGAGGTAGTGTTTTAGCTGTAACTACAGACCGCAGCTTAATCAGTCCGGAAATTCACCCAGGTTCGACCTTAGGAGATCGGCCTGGCTATGTAGAAAAGCGGTTGACAATACCGCTCCATGTCTATGGTGCCCCGTCAACCCTAAAATCAGACGCAACCCTTAACTGAGCGTTACAGGCAATTACTCACCAGAGATTATTCGTATCAGGTTCATATACCTATACTTCTATACTTTAAGCTAATTGCCACTGGGCTATTGTCCGCGTTTGGTCGTCTAGCGTTTATGAACTCAGTCGATCTAGCCTTTCTGCCTGCCCTAGAACAGGCGCGACTAATCCGCAATCGGGAGATCTCTCCCCTGGATTTTGTAGAGATTTACCTGGAGCGCATTGAGCGGCTTAATCCCGCCCTGGGGGCCTACGTCACGGTGATGGCTGACCTGGCGATCGCCGAGGCCAAAGCCAAGGCCGAGCAACTCATGACCAGCGACCCGACAGAACTGCCGCCGCTGTTTGGCGTATCGGTGTCGGTCAAAGACCTGAATCCTGTGGCGGGGGTGGCTTGCGCCTACGGCATTAAGGCAGCCTGCGATCGCCTGGCCACCTCCGACGACTACATTGTGGGTAAACTGCGCCAGGCCGGGCTGATTATTTTGGGCAAAACCGCCACCTCTCAAATGGGATCGCTGCCCTACACCGAGCCCCCAGGGTTCCCCCCCGCCCGCAACCCGTGGAATCTGGATTACACCCCAGGCGGATCCAGCGGTGGTGCCGCCGCCGCCCTGGCCGCAGGACTCTGTGCCATCAGCCAGGGCTCCGATGGCGGCGGCTCTT
>CAYUBC010000406.1:0-4175 GCA_964442885.1 uncultured bacterium
AAATTCTCAGGGTGCGATGGCTGGGCTCAGTTAGCGGCACCCGGAATTCCATCGCTTCAGACTCGCCCTGCACCGCCTGAAATAGAGGCCGGGTCAGCTGCACTCGCACGGGGGCGGGCAAGTGCTCCAGGATAGTCTGGCCATCCAGGCTTTGGGTTTCCCAGCCGAAGATGCGACGAGCGGTGGGGTTAACCAGCACGGCATGCATGTCGCTATCCAGCAAAATGGCCCCGTCGGCAATGGTAGACACCAGGGTTTCAAGCTTGGCCTTTTCAGCAGTGAGTTCTTCGATATTTTGCTCTTCATAGCGCTCCAGGCGCTCGGCCATATCGTTGAAGCTGTAGATTAACTCCCCTAATTCTCCCCCCAGGGGCAGATCGACCCGCTGCTTGAAGTTTCCGGCGGCAATGTTTTTTACCCCCAGCAGCAGTTCCTTAATCGGCTTGGTGATGGTGAGGGCGTTGAACACCGCGCCCAAAATCACCATCACCCAAATGGAAACAAACACCGCAACAGTGACATCCCGCGTCAGGTGGGAAGAGGCCACCACAGTGGGGTTGGGATTAATGCCCAGGGCCAAAACTCCCAGGTGTTCGCCATTGTAGTTGAGCGGCACAAAGACATCGGTGACCTCCCCTGCCGGGGTGAGGTGCTGGCGCACCAGGGGGCGATCGGTATTCTGGGCGTAGCCTTCGGGCAACTGCATGCGCCGCCGCAGCGTAAGAGAATTCTGCACCGCCGCCTCAGAAAAGGGAATGCCGAAGAAAATATCGCCATTTTCATCGGCGTAGAGCATGTAGCGAACGCTGGACGTGCTCTGGTAAAAGCTGTAGGAAAAGCGGGCCAGTTCGGTGCGGTTTTCTTCGTTGACCAGGGGGGCGACGTTAGCGGCCAGCAACAGGCCCAGGTCGCGGGCAAAGCGGGTATCGTTCAGCCGTGCATCGTACTGAATGGTGTTGACGGCCCAAAACGTTAATCCGCTGGTAATCAGCGACACGACTAACGTCGCCCCGGCCATGAGCCGGGTTTGCAACGTAAAGTCACCCCACCAGCGGAGGAACAATTCGCGAGTTTTAACGAGTAGCCTGATCAACGGTAGCCTTCAGCTAGACTGTCAATTTAGCCTATATTCTGGCACGATCTTGTCAAGTTAGCTGTCGAACAGCCCCTCAAACTCGTAGCGCAGGCAATCGTAGTTTACCACCCTGGCCACAATCAAGTTATCGCTGCCGCTGGCCGACTCAAACTGCTGTTTCCAGTGGCGCACGTCCTCTTCATGATGCAGCCAAAACTCCACAATTTTGCCGACAATGGCATCCCAATTCCAATCGGGCCGCAGATGCACCACCTCTGTGGCGTTGATAAAGGCATCCAGCGTGCAGCAGTAACTTCCCAAGAAAGCCTGGCTGCGGTTGGCATGGGTTTCAACCCGCTGCTGATAGTTAAAGAATTGGAGCATCGGAGCAATGCCGATGATGTCGAAGCTATAACTCATAGACGCTATGCTAAGCGCTGTCATGGGTTGACGCAAGTTTGAGGTGAACATTCTGCAATATCCCATTTCTAAACCGGGAGGTTAGACTAGAGGACAGTCCATAAGGTAACTAAGGATACTTAGTCAGCCCTGCCTTTGCCTGTTTAACCCGCCTATGCCTATGCGTTTCTCTGGTTCTGCCCGCCAACCCCGAAGCTTTCGAGCCACTGCTACGGGTGCTCTAACCCTCGGTTGGTTTTTGCTTCAGACTTTGATGCCGCTGCCTCCAGCCTTGGCCGATGCCGAGCCCGACGAGGGGTTGAGCTATGGCCAGTTTCTCCAAAAGATTGACGATGGCTTAGTTGAGAGCGTCGAACTCGATGAAGCCAGGGGAATCGCCTACGTGCGGCTGGAGGGAGATGCTGAGGACGATCCTCTGCATCAGGTGGTTTTGTTTGCTGGGGAGCGCAACCCAGAGCTCATCCGTCGCCTGCGCACCAATGATGTAGATGTGGAGATTCGTGACAGTACTAGCAGCGGAGCGGTGGCCTGGTTAGCCACCAATTCTCTGCTGGCGCTGATTTTGATTTTTGGCCTGCTGATGCTGCTACGGCGCTCGGCAGCGGGGGCGGGCAATGCGATGAATTTTGGTCGCTCTAAGGCCCGCTTCCAGATGGAAGCTAAAACCGGCGTTGTATTTGATGATGTCGCCGGGATTGAAGAAGCCAAGGAAGAGCTTCAGGAGGTGGTGGCGTTCCTGAAGAATCCCGAAAAATTTACGGCTATTGGAGCCCGCATTCCCAAAGGGGTGCTGCTAATTGGTCAGCCAGGGACAGGCAAAACCCTGCTGGCTAAAGCGATTTCGGGCGAGGCCGGGGTTCCATTCTTCAGCATTTCTGGCTCCGAGTTTGTGGAAATGTTTGTGGGGGTGGGTGCGTCGCGGGTGCGAGATTTGTTCCGCAAAGCCAAGGAAAACGCCCCCTGCATTGTGTTTATTGACGAAATCGATGCCGTGGGTCGCCAGCGGGGCGCAGGCATTGGCGGCGGCAACGACGAGCGAGAGCAAACCCTCAACCAGTTGTTAACCGAAATGGACGGTTTTGAGGGCAACAGCGGCATTATCGTGATTGCCGCCACCAACCGGGTAGACGTGCTGGATACGGCGCTGCTGCGGCCAGGCCGGTTTGACCGCCAGGTGGTTGTGGATTTACCCACCTACAAGGGCCGGCTGTCGATTCTGGAAGTCCATGCCCGCAACAAAAAGATTGCTCCAGAGGTGTCCCTGGAGGCGGTGGCTCGTCGCACCCCCGGCTTCTCTGGCGCAGAACTGGCCAACCTTCTCAATGAAGCCGCCATCCTCACGGCCCGCCGCCGCAAAGAGGCCATGACTATGCAGGAAGTTGAGGATGCCATTGATCGCATCACCATCGGCCTCAGTCTCACCCCGCTGCTAGACAGCAGCCGCAAGCGCATGACTGCCTATCATGAGGTCGGTCATGCCCTGCTCACCACCCTACTTAAGCATTCCGATGAATTAAACAAGGTCACTATCATTCCTCGCTCCGGGGGCATTGAGGGCTTCACTCAGTCGCTCCCTAACGAAGACATCATCGATAGCGGCCTCTACACCCGCAACTGGCTGATTGACCGCATTACCGTGGCTCTGGGCGGTCTGGCCGCCGAAGCCGAAGTGTTTGGCGACGATGAAACCTCCACCGGGGCCAGCGGCGACATTCAACAAGTCACCAACCTGGCTCGGCAGATGGTGACCCTCTACGGCATGTCTGACCTGGGGCCGGTGGCCCTGGAAAGCATGGATAACCAGGTCTTTTTGGGCCGCAACCTGATGCCTCGCAGCGAAGTTTCAGAGGAAATGGCCAGCAAAATTGACGCCAAAGTGCGCGAAATTGCCCTCGACTGCCTATCCCGTGCCCGCCAGGTGCTGCGCCACAACCGGGTGTTAATGGATAACCTGGTGGACTTGCTGATGGAGCGCGAAACCATCGACGGCGATGAATTTCGGCAGATTGTCAGGCAGTATACGGAGATTCCAGAGAAGTTTTTGGTGAAGGCCGGGTAGCAGCACCGCAAGTCAGCGGTAGTGGGTGATTGGCCGGACACTCAGGCTCGTACAATGGGGCTGAGCTATTTTTCTGGACTGTTTGCCATGACCGTTGCCCCAGCCCCTAATCTGCTCTCTAGTGCCGTGAATCAGGTACTCGCGATTAAGCCCCTTTGGAATTTGGCCAAGGGCCGTGCCCGCCACAGGATGGTGACACGGGCTGAACGCATTGGGGTGCCCTGGCGGGAACGGGTGCAGGCGTTGCGATCGCGCCACACCGACCAGGCCCTCTCTCCCCTTTGGCAGGCGGATTTGGAAAGAATCCAAGATGCCACCCTGACCTACCCGGCCTACTACACCACCAGCTTCCACGCCTATGACGAAGGCAACCTGGGCTGGCAACCGGCTATGGAAGTGGAGGTGGCCGCCCAGGCTGTCCACGCCAAGCTCTGGCCAGGGGCGGGGGCTAACGGCGATGCCTGCCTGCGCCAGAGTTACCACGATGTTCTGACCGCTCATCTGCCCACCCCCCCAACCGCCATTGTGGATTTGGGCTGCGGCGTTGGCATGAGCACCGAGACACTCCAGGCTATCTTTCCTAACGCCGCGTTAACGGGGGTAGATCTGTCGCCCCATTTT
>CAYUBC010000407.1:0-398 GCA_964442885.1 uncultured bacterium
CTGCCTCACCATGTCGCTGTGATTATGGATGGCAACGGTCGCTGGGCCAAACGGCGGGGCCTGCCCAGAATCATGGGGCATCGGCGCGGGGTCGATACCCTCAAAACCCTGCTGCGCTGCTGCCGCGACTGGGGCATTGGGGCCCTAACCGCCTACGCCTTTTCCACCGAAAACTGGGGTCGCCCCATCGAGGAGGTGGAATTTTTGATGACCCTGTTTGAGCGGGTGCTGCGCCAGGAATTGATGGAAATGATGGCCGAGAATGTCCGCATTCGCTTTGTGGGCAACCTGGCGGCGCTGCCCGTTTCCCTGCAAGAGGAAATTCAGCTGGCGGTGACGGAAACCCAGGCCAACCAGGGCATTGACTTTACCGTGGCGACCAACTACGGCGGACGGCA
>CAYUBC010000407.1:408-4152 GCA_964442885.1 uncultured bacterium
AAGCCTGCCGCAACTTAGCCGCCCAGGTGCAGCGGGGCGAGCTAAACCCAGAGGATATTACCGAGGAACTCTTCAGCCAGCACCTCTACACCGCCCCCACCCACGACCCCGACCTGCTAATTCGTACCAGCGGCGAAATGCGGATCAGTAATTTTTTGCTGTGGCAACTGGCCTACGCCGAAATCTACGTCACCGATACCCTCTGGCCCGATTTTGACACCGTTGAGTTTCATCGAGCCCTGGTCGCCTATCAGCAGCGCGAACGGCGCTTTGGCAAAGTCAAAGCGTGATGTTAGTAGGGTACCAGCCTGCTAGCGGGGCGACCTATCGATTGCGAACTTTAGCAATCCCCTACTGAATTGAATAGGTTTTGCCAACGCAGACATAGGGGTGGACAGCCGAGTTCACCTGAGCAAAGCGCTTGGTTTAGGACAGGTGAGTTTGAGTCTGCGGTTGGCAGGGCTATAGGCATTCTGCGTTGGCCTCTGGCTAATCGTTCATTATCGCGACAGTTCTCTGCAGCGTTGTTGATTGTCGTCTATTTAGGAGTGTCGGCTACTCACTACACTGAGAAGAGCATGATTTGTTGACCCCACGCTCTTAACCTACCAGGATGGTACCTACCTATGGCGGCTTCCTTTAGCTTGGCCCCAGCGACTACAGCCCTTTCCCAGTGGTTCTATCAGCTCTACCAGGCGGTTAGCCAGTGGGTGGCTCACTGGGTTAGCGCAACCCTGGGCTATGGGGTTGAGATCGGCCATAGCCTGGCTAATTTGCCTGCCCAGGTGTCGCCAGTAGTTACCTCGCCAGCGGTGTGGCATCCCATTCTCTATGGGGTGCTGGTACTGGTCATGCTGCTTGGAGTGGTGGGGTCAGTGGTGCCCGTGCTGCCGGGGATGACTCTGATTTTGGGGGCCATCATTGTCTGGGGCTTAGTGGTCGGCTTTGCCGGGCTGAAATGGGCGCTGGGGGTAGCCATCGTAGCGCTTGTTCTAAGTTTGCTGATCGACTACCTGGCGGGGGTGCTGGGTGCCCAGCGAGTGGGGGCCAGCAAATGGGGACAGATTGGTGCTTTCATCGGCATGTTTCTAGGGCTATTTGGCCTGCTGCCGTTTCTACCCACCGGGATTCCCCTCATCGGCATCCTCTTGGGCACGGTTCTGGGGGCGTTTATTGGTGAGTTCTTGCATCGCCGCGAACTCAAGCTGGGCCAGCGGATTGTTCAGGCCAGCAAAGTGGGCCTGGCGATTGTGGTGGGTACGCTGGTCGGCACGATTCTGGAGTTGCTGCTTGCCGTTATCTCCGTGGTTGTGTTTTTGGTGACGACCTGGCCAGGGAGTTGGGGGTAAGGGATTTTGGATTGGCGATTTTGGATTCCCCTCTTGGGAGGGGTAGGGGTGGATTTTGAATTTTGGATTCCCCTCTTGGGAGGGGTAGGGGTGGGTTTTGGATTAACGCCGCCACGCCAGGGTGAAGCGATCTCGCCCAGCTAAATCCTCGCAGACGCGACTATCTTGATAGTCGCCCTGGCGTTCTAGCATCTCCTGCACGGCGTCGCCTTGACCGGCCATCATTTCTACCAGCCACAGTCCTCCTGGTAGCAGGTAATCGGGGGCCTGGGCGGCCAGGGCGCGAATGGCATCCAGGCCGTCGTGACCTCCATCGAGAGCCTCAGTGGGTTCATGGTGAAGGACTTCGGGTTGCAGGGTCGGCAGTATTGAGGCCGGAATGTAAGGGGGATTGGAGATTACCGCACTGAGTTGCCCTCGATAGGCGACTAGGGGCTCAAACCAGGAGCCCTGGTAAACGGTGATGCGATCCGTTAATCCGTAGCGTTCGGCATTGGTTTGGGCAATGGCTAGGGCGGCTGGGCTTTGGTCTACCGCCAGAATGTGGGCCTGGGGAAAGGCTTGGGCTAGGCCGAGGGCAATGGCACCGCTGCCTGTGCCCATATCGACCCAGGTGCCCTGCTGTAGGGTCTGGCGCTGTGGGCTTTGGGCAACGGCGGCCAGGGCCAGGTCAATAATCAGCTCGGTTTCTGGGCGAGGAATGAGCACTGCTGGGGACACGACCAGGGAAAAATTGCGCCAGGGGGTTTCGCCGACCAGGTATTGCACGGGCACGCGCTGCTGTATTCGCTGCTGCCAGCGTTGCTCCAGGTCATCCAGGGTAAGGGTAAGGGGGATGGCGGGATGATATCGAAAACTGCCGAGCCTTAAGGACAAGCTATCTAAGTCGCTAACGGCCCGTAGCAGCCAGTCCACTTCCTGAGGGTCAATGGCGGCCAGGGCGGCCTGGCGATAGGCGTGCTGTCGCCATTGGTCTAACTCGGTGCCTGAAACAGTGATCAACTCATCCCTCACCGGCTTGCAGCACTGGCAAGATGAACCGTTTCGCTGTTGTAACCATCACCGCTTATCCTGGACGATTGGCATCTTGCCTTAATTTTAATCTGTTGTTTAGCTACGTTTATAGGGGTTGTCCTGCTACGGATAAAGCCTGGTGAGTCAGCGATGACTGGCTGTAGGAGAAGCCTATGGCCCTTGACCCTGGGGTTGACCTCCCCGTTCTTTGCCGACACCCGTTATGCTGCTAGTAGAGGCTTAGGGGCAGTAAACGTGGTTCAGGGTTCTGGCGCACGGTGCCCTCAGCGCGCACCTGATATACTGAACGTCCAACTGTTACCAGTCGCAAAACCGCCCACGCCTGCCCACGGAGATTATGCAGCCCACCGACCCGGATAAGTTTACAGACAAAGCTTGGGATGCCATTGTTGAAGCGCAGGATGTTGCGCGGCGCTTTAAACATCAGTACCTGGAAGTTGAGCATGTGATTATTGCCATGCTCGACCAGGAGGAAGACGGGCTGGCTCACAAGGTTCTGGCCAAGGCAAAGCTCGACACTGACCTGATTTTGGATGAGCTGGAAACCTTCTCCCAGCGGCAGGCCAGAGTGCGCACGGCTACGGATGCCAACCTCTACCTGGGTCAGAGCCTAGACCGCATGCTCGACAAAGCCGAGGCGGCGCGGCTGGCCCTGAAGGATCAATTCATTTCGGTAGAGCACCTGCTGCTTGGCTTCCAGGAAGACGAGCGGATTGGGCGGCGGTTGTTGAACGGGTTTAATGTCGATGCTCCCACCCTGATGGCGGCTGTGCAGGCGGTACGGGGTAGCCAGCGGGTGACTGACCCCAACCCCGAAGCTCAGTACGAAGCCCTGGAAAAGTACGGCTTGGATTTGACCCAGGCCGCCCGCGATGGCAAGCTCGACCCAGTCATTGGCCGGGATGAGGAAATTCGCCGGGTGGTTCAGGTGCTTTCGCGGCGAACTAAAAATAACCCGGTGCTGATTGGGGAACCGGGGGTAGGCAAAACCGCGATCGCCGAAGCCCTGGCCCAGCGCATCATCAATGGCGAAGTGCCAGAGTCCCTCAAGGGCCGCACGTTGATTTCCCTGGATATCGGCGGGTTGATTGCCGGGGCTAAATTCCGGGGTGAGTTTGAGGATCGGCTGCGCTCGGTGCTGCGAGAGGTGACGGACTCGGAAGGGCAGATTGTGCTGTTCATTGATGAACTGCATACAGTGGTTGGGGCTGGCGCTACGCAGGGCACGATGGATGCGGGCAACCTGCTCAAGCCCATGCTGGCCCGGGGCGAGCTGCGCTGCATTGGAGCCACCACCCTGGATGAGTACCGCAAGCACATCGAAAAAGATGCCGCCCTGGAGCGGCGCTTCCAGCAGGTT
>CAYUBC010000408.1:0-4145 GCA_964442885.1 uncultured bacterium
AAACCACCCAAAGGGTTTCTAAGAACGCATAGACTGGCGGCGGCAGGAGGGCGTCTTTTAGGACAATGACGCCGATGATGCGTTCCAAGGTGCTGGGTAATTCTGCTACTTGCAGGCGGGGCGGAATGGGTTCGGCGGCCAGGCGGGCCATGATTGTTGCGCCTAGGCCTCGCTCCACCATGCTCAGGATGGTGGAATCTTCCCGCACGGCGTAGGCGGGTTTGAGGTATTGCTGGTGCTGGCGCAGCAGGCTTTCCAGGTGTTGGCGATCGCCGTCATCGCTGGTGCTGAGAATAAGGGGATAGGCGGCCAGGGTATCCCAGGTCAAGGGGGTGGAAGCGAGGGGAGGGGTGGGAGGGAGGAGGGCAATGTAGCGATCGCGCAGTACCTCCCAGGCGTCAAACTCGGGTTTGGTGGGCAGGTAGGTAAAGCCTACATCGGCCAGGCCTTGGCGTAGGTTTTCTTCTACCAGGTCGTAGTGGAATTTTTCATCAATGGCGATGGTGATGGTGGGATATTGCTCCCGAAATTGCCGAATCACCTCCGGCAAGATGTGGGTAGCCACGCTGCGAAAGGCTGCAATTCTGACTTCGCCGCTCTGTAGCCCCCTGGCCAAATCGGCCTGGTGGCAAAGACTTTGTAGAGACTTCAACACCTGGCGGGCCTCGTCGGTAATGTGCTGACCCACGGGGGTTAGCACCGCTCCCTGCCGGCCTCGATTCAGCAGCAGCACCCCCAACTCATCTTCCAGGGTGGCAATGGCATGACTGACGGCAGACTGCGAGAGATCCATCTGCAAAGCCGCCTCGCTGAAGGAGCCTGTGTCGGCAATGGCCACCAGAGCCCGCAACTGCGACAGCTTAATCCTATAGGGATCGGCCTTACCCATGGCGGCTCCTAGCGCTCCTGCCGCACGGTGATGGAATCGAGCGACTTACCTGGCGGTAAATCCACAAATACCCGATCGCCAGCCTGAATACCATTAACAATCTGAATTTGATTCCCTACCTGTGGCCCCAGGGTAACGGGCTGGAAGATAATTTCCTGCCGGTCACCGGGCACCAGTACCCCGGTTTCCCCCGCCTGGGTAACCACGGCCACCGTTGGCACCACCAGGGCATCGGCAACCTGGTCGCCAATAAAGGCCACGTTCACATTCATGTTTGACCGCAGACTCTCTTTGCCGTCTAACAGCGCAATACGTACCTGAAACAGGGTGACATTCTGGCGCTCGATGGCCTCTGGCGCGACCAGCTTGACCTGCCCTCTGTAGGTTTGCTCAGGGAAGGCATCGGCCACTACCTCAACTGCCTGCCCCAGCTGAATCAAGCCAATGTCGGCTTCCGGCACCTCGGCCAGCACCTCTAGATCCTGGGCCAGGGCCACAATGGCGGTGGAACTGGCAGAAGAGGCTTCGGAGGCCGTGGTGGTCGGCGTGACAAAGGCACCCACGGAGGCAAATTTTTGGGTAATGATGCCCCCAAAGGGAGCCCGAATATCGTTTTCTGCCAGTCTCACCTGGGTGCCCTGGAGTTGGGCGCGGGTCTGGGCCAGCCGCGCCTCAGCCTGGTCTACGGCCTCGGCTTCCGGTAGATTCTGCAAATCATCCACCCGGCGCTGGGCCTCGGTAACGCGAGACTGGGCCTGCTCTACCCCGGCCTGGGCGCTGCGCTGCTCCCGCTGGGCCGTGTCTAGCTCGGTTTGAGAAATCGCCCCCCGCTCAAACAGTTGCTGGTTGCGGTTCAGCTCGCTAGTGGCCAGGTCCAGCCGGGCCTGGGCATCGCGCACCTGGGCCTGGGCCGTGTCTACCGCCGCTGTGGCCTGGGCGATTTCCTCAGGGCGGCTACCTCGGCGCACCTCCACCAGTGAAGCCTCAGCTTCGGCTACGGCGGCCCGGTTTTGCTCAAGCTGGGCGGCAATATCGGTACTTTTCATGCGGGCGATGAGCTGCCCCGGTTCTACCCGGTCGCCCTGTTCCACGTACAGCTCAGCTACAATACCGGCATTTTGGGGGCTGAGGTTAACGGTTTGCACCGGGCGCACATTGCCGCTAGCCGTAATGCGCACGGTTAGGGGCTGCACCGTGGCGGTTGTGGTAAACGCCTCAATGTCGTAGGTGCTAAGGCGACTGCGCCAGAGCCCAACCCCAATGACTCCTGCCGTTACCAGCAGCGCCATCATCCCTCCCGCCAACCAAAGCCAGGGGCGACGGGTTTTGCCAATTAATGGGAGTTTCATACACCAGAGGGAGTCAGCTCAACCCTTTAGATTGTAGACAGCTGTAGCCGGTAATAGGCGGCGACAGGTCAGGCTGCGTAGAGTAGAAAGTGACTTACCGCTTTTCTGGCCATCGCCTAAAATCGTGGACAACCTTTAGCTCACAGTAGGATAACGGACTGGCATGGCTGTAGTAATTAGCCAACGCAACGGTGTATTGAACGAGGCCGCCTTTACTCGCCCAGAGAATGGCGCGGAGCTGAAATCTTCCATTCTGGTGATAGGTGGGTCTACGGCGGCCTATACGACCACCCTCACCGCCCTGCGCCTGAATTTGGATGTTTGTCTGGTGCAGCCACAACTCGTGGTAGGGGGCCAGTTTACCGCCCAGGCCCTACCCGCCTCTGACGATGGCGATTTACTCCAGGCCAAAGCTACCCTCTACACCGTAGCGGGGGAAGACTACGCCATTTCCAGGGCGCAGCGAGAGTTTCGAGGCCGCCAGCGCGAGCTACAGCCCGTGGGCAACCGTAAGGTGGATAATCCTGGTGGGGGCTGGGTCAGCCCGCTGTCTACCACGCCGGTGGTTGCGGCCACGGCGATGAATGAAGCCTTGATGCCCTACCTGCGCGATCGCCGCCTAACGCTGATTCCCTTGGCTGAACCCGTGCAGGTGGTGATGGCCGAGGGAGGGGCTCATCCCCGCGTCACCGGCGTTGTCTGTCGCGATACTCAAACCGGGCATACCTTTACCGTGATGGCCAAGGTCACCGTTGAGGCCACGGATTTGGGCGATCTGCTGGAGGTCGGTGAAATCCCCTCTCGCGTGGGTCAGGAAGCCCGCCACGAAACCGGCGAAGCCATCCTGCCGGAAGAGGCTCGCCCCCAGTGCCAGCAGTCCATCACCTTTGATGTGGTGGTGGAGTGTACCGACCGGGGTAAGGGGGTGCCCATTGGCCAGCCAGAGGGATTTGGCCAGGTCGCCTGGATTAACCTGCATGAATTTACCGGCAACTTTTGGACAAAACCTAAACCCGATAAATGGCAAAAGTGGGAATTTTTTAGCGATTTTGGCATTTTTCGCTATCGTCGGTTGCAGCGGGTCAAGGCTTATGAAAAGGCCGTGTGCCCTGGCGATGTGGCGGTGCTCAACTGGGGCACCTCTAGCGAACCGGAGCGATCCTTCTGCTGCGGCAACGACTACCGAGCCGGGCGGCTGGTGGGCGTCAGCCGGGAAGAGCGGCAAATGCACATCCAGCGGGCACGGCATCGCGCCCAGGCCTACGTTCACTACCTGCAAACCCACGGCGTTCCCGACCTCAAGCCCAGGGGCGACCTTACCTGGACGAAGGACGGCATTGCTCTGGAGCCCTACATCCGCGAAGCCCGCCGAGGCATTGCCCTGACCACCATTCGCCACGAGGATGTGGCGGAAACATTTTTCCCCCATCAGGCCAGGGCCAGGAGTTTTGAGGATTCTGTTGGCATTGGCCAGTACCACTACCTGGATTTGCACGGCAACGACGCCAAGGGCCACGTTAGCCCCAAGGGTAAAGACGTGGTGGCGCTGCCCTTTACCCTGCCCCTGGGTGCCCTGGTGCCCGTTACCACCGATGGCCTGGTGCTCTCGGCCAAAAGCCTGGGCACTACCCACATCACCAACGCGGCCTACCGCATGCACCCGATGGAGTGGGCAATTGGTGAAGCCAGCGGATTTTTGGCGGCCTTTGCGGTGTGGACGGGGCTAGAACCTAGAGTTTTGGCTAGGGAAGAACGCCATATCCGCAAAATTCAAGGCTTTATGGCTCGTAACGGCATCCCGATCTTTTGGTTTGACGATGTTAGCCACAACGACCCCGACTTTGAAGCCATCCAGGTAATGGCGGCGGCGGGTATTATCCGCAGCGAAAATTCCCAAACCCTGAATT
>CAYUBC010000409.1:0-4141 GCA_964442885.1 uncultured bacterium
TGAAGAATGAAGAATGAAGAATGAAGAATGAAGAATGAAGAATGAAGAATGAAGAATGAAGAGGGGAGGGGAAGAAATGGGGGTGGACTGGCTGGGTTAGTTGATCTCGACGAGGGTGCCTTTGATGGTCAGGGTGCCGTTGCTGGTGAGTTCGGTGGCGGTGCTGCCCTGGGCTTTGAAGCTGGAGGAGGCGGCAAGTTCAACATTTGTCCCTTCACTGGAGAGGTCGGTGCTGGCCACCAGCTTTAGGGCTTTGGCGCTGGAAATCTCGATGCCGTCGCTATTCATGGTCAGCGTGTTGCCGTTTTGGTCTTCCAGGACAAGGCCACCGTCGGCGTCGGACAGGGTCAGGGTGTTGCCGCCGGGGGTAGCCAGGGAGAGCACCGTCTGGTCATCATCGAAGAGCACCGTGATGCCGCTGCGGGAGACGTAGGTTTTTTGGTGGTTATCCTCACTGGTGGCCAGGGGCGGGGCATTAGCGCTGCTGTGGAGCATCCCCAACACCACGGGCTGGGCCGGGTCGGCGTGGAAAAAGCCCAGCACCACTTCATCCCCTACTTCAGGGCGGAAGAACGTGCCGCGCTCTGGGCCAGCATCCAAGTTGGCGACCCTGGCCCAGATGCCCTGCTCGTCTACTCCAGCAATGGGGATCTGGACCCGGATGCGGTGTTCCCCTGCCGGGTCGTCGGCCAGTTGAGTCACGACTCCAACCTGGAGGCCGCTGACTGCTGGGGCCAACCCGGCAGCCGGAGGATGGTCAATGGCCTGGCGATCGCGACCATTCCCCGGCGGCAGCCCAAACTCAGCATCGGTGAGCCAATCGTTGCCGCTAAACTCGTGGCGCACCCCGGTGATGTAAACCGGGCCATTGAACCGCTGGCTGACTCCGGCCAGGTTCAACAACCGCCCCGGTTGAATTTGGGGTAATCCCTGAAATCGAGCCCGTCCCTGGGAGGCGGCCAGCCGCGATCGCACTAGCGCCCCATCGGCCCAGGCTTGCAGCGCGTCCGCCGCCAGACTGCCGCCGTGCCAGAGCAGGTCTTCCTGGCGTTCCGTTGCCGCCGTCAGGTCATCCAGGCTCAAATTGCCGTTCCCGGCCCAGGCTGGATCGGTGGCCTCGGCCTCCTGCAACTCCTGGTTGGCCGGATCCCAGGCCAGGGCGCGGATGCTACTGCTCTGGCTGCGGGCATCGAACTGGGCATCTAGCTCCAGCAGGGTAGCGCCGTAGAGAATGGTGGCCTCTGGTTCACCCTCCAGGGCTGGCACCGCGCTGCTGACCACGCCATCGGTGACCATCACCACCTGGCCGTTGGCCTCCAGACGATCCAGCATAAAGTCCCAGTCGCTGGCCTGGTATTGCAGCAGTTGGGGGTGAGTAACCTCGGTGGCGGTTAGCTCAGCGGTGAGGCCGTACTCTCCCAGCAGGGTTTCGGCTACATCGCTATCGGTGACTTCTTCAAAGTAGCGGTTGCGGCGAGTCAGCGTCATTTTGAAGGCCGGGTCGCGACAGATCACCTCCAGCCGGGAACTGCGGGGGCGAATGGTGATTCGTTGAGACAGCACAATGCCGCTGAAGATGGGCTCCACCTCTCCCTGGTAGCCCGCGAGCAGGGTCAACTCGTTGCCGGGCACAAAATAATCGCCGCTGCTCTGGGGAAAATCCTCTGCGGCTGGGTTGCCATCGCCAATTTGCAGACGAGCGTAGGGAATGCGGTTCACCTGGCGCACCACTTCCACCGCCAAAACAGCCAGGGTGCGCGGCAGTTCCTCGCCGTTTACTGTAAGCCTCAGGGTAACGACATCGGTGCCGCGCTCCAGGGGTAAGAGCCGAGTCATGGTTTTAGCTCCTTATCAACCGGGGGAAAAGCGAGCTGGGTGCCCAATCGCAGGCGACGGAAATTCACCAGCTTATTCACCCGCGCCACTTCCAGGTAAAGCTCCGGCTTGCCATAGAGGCGATGGCTCATCAAGGGTAGGGTATCGCCCGCCTTGACCTGGCGCAGGTGGGTGAGATCCGGCGAACTGGGATTGTCCCGCCGTTCTCGCTCGGCATCAGAAAGCGATTCACGAAAGCTACAGGCGGCGATCGCCCGCAGGGGAGTGCCATCGGGCTTGAACAGGGTAAATCGATAGCTGACCGACGTCAGCACGCAGGGAAAGACCAGAAAATCTCCCCAAATCAGCAGCAGTTGTCGGGGTCGGTGAATTTCCCCGGCAAAGTCGTAGACCACGCGGTTGAACTTATCAATTTCCTCGGTGACCACAAGTTCATCGCTGGGGATGGGCAGGGCCGAAGCGATCGCCCCCACCAGGGGAATATCCCCGACCTCCGAGGGCGGCGGCACTACCCCGGTGCCATCAAACAGGAACTCAAACTCCAGCGTGGTTGGTTCGCTCTGGTCGTAGGTAGCTTCGCTGCCCGAAAAGCCCTGCCCCTGCTGATAGGTGTAGTGGAGAACGTGGTTGAGGGTATAGCTGCTGGGGTTGACCTGCACCACGTAGGCCACCTCCTCAGACACCTGCTGGGGTTGGCTGGGGTCGGTCTGAGGCAGCAGCTCGCGGATGGTCATTTTTTCTAGCTTGCCCTGGTCAAACAGCATGGCCTAGCGCTCCTGTTTTTGTGCAAGCACGCGCAACACCTCTTCCACGCAGGCGCGAATGAGTTCGTCTCGACTGTCGCCCTCCAGAGCAGTCATAGCCCCGGCGCGAGACTCTGACCCGTTACGACGCGGCTCTACCTGGGCGCGGATGACTAATTCGCGAATTTCAATGGGCATAAACTCACCTACAAACTAATTTCAACACTGGCCGATAACCCTGCCGCTGCATCCAGCCCAATGCTGACCGGATCGTAGTATTTGAAGTATTGATAATTCAGGGTCAGACTTTCTACCACAATCTCGCTATTCATGGCGTTAAAGCCGCTGATCTCTAGCTTTTGGGGAATAGCATTGACCACATACCAATTGTATAAAGGTAGATGCTCATCATTCAGCAATGAAATCATTAGGTTGATGGGCTTATACTCAAAGTTTTCCAACGCCTGACGCGCCCACTGAAGCACCCCAGACCCCAAAAATTTGCCGCGCTTAAGCACCAGCGGTTCGTACCGCAATTTGGTCGGCAACTGATGGGAAAAGCGATTTTCACCCCCCTCTGGCCAGGCTTCAAACTCAGTACTCACGGTCAGCCCAGTCACCTCCTGAAATTGAATGTCATTGGGGAACTGAAGCGGCAGTTCAAACACCACAGAAAAGTGAAACCCTGGTTGCGGATAGTCAAAGGCCATAGGTGTTTACCCGTTCTCCATCGTTAAGCCTTCATGGGCAATCACCAGGGTTTCTATGGCCACATCGGTGCCGGTGGAGTTGAGGTCAGTGGAGGTGACTTTAGTGGGAAAGGCCCGCTTTACCTTCCAGACCACAACCGGTTCGTGACTTTCATTGAGCAGGCTAATGGTAATGTCTCGGCGCTCTACGGTGTTGAGAGCAACAGTGTTCCACCAGTCATAGAACTCATTATCGCCAGCAAAAATGCCCCGTTTAAGGGTGACCTCACTATTCGTTTGCATGCCTGGAAATACGGTCTTGCTGTATTCAGGGCTAGCTCCGCCCCGGTATTCCATTTTTTCGGTGGTTACCTCTAACCCCGTAACTTCTGTAAAGCTAATACTGGTGCCACCCCATTCCACCTGAAAGTGGAACTTTGGCATTGGATAGTCGGCCATTGGTTAACCTCATATGTTGTGGATAAATAGACTAAACCAGTCCTCAAAATTCCGGAAAACGAATTAAGGCACCTGCATTTTGTGAGCAAACTTCAAAATAATAAACTCCGCTGGACGCACCACGGCCATGCCAATTTCAACAATCATGCGACCTTCGAGAATATCCTGGGCGGTCATGGTTTCCCCCAGCCCCACCTTGACGTAAAACGCCTGGTTAGGCTTGGCTCTAGCTAAGGCTCCGGCCCGCCATTGTAGGGTGAGAAAATTCTCAATCATGGCCCGCACACGCACCCAGGTATTCGCGTCATTGGGCTCAAACACGAAGGGTTCGGTGGCTTTTTTAATAGACTCTTCGGCCATATTAAAAAACCGCCGCACGGGTACGTAGCGCCATTCATTATCGTTACCGGCCAG
>CAYUBC010000410.1:0-4138 GCA_964442885.1 uncultured bacterium
TTAAGGGAAAACTCCATTGGTTAGGCGTGACGTACACCTGCGCCAGGGGAAAGCGGCGGGCAAAGGGGCCAACAAAAACCTTGTGTTCAATCCCCGTGACGGTGGACAGCAGAATGTATTTAACCACGCCATAACGGGCTTCTAGCTCGCGCACCAGGTCAATGCACTCAGGGGTTGGCGCAACTGGGGAATAGACCAGCAAACCGCCCCCCTCAAGCCGCACCACCGTCATCCGAATCGGCACGACTACGTAGAAAATGCCCTGAAATTGGTCGAAGGTCCAAACCGTCTCCTTTACGACCTCGGTTCTTAAAGTAGGACGTTGACCGTAGGGGTAGAGGGGCACCACAGGCCAAAAAGGCCAAGTTGTGTTCCCCCGTGCCGTAAAGGGAGGGCTTGCTGTTGTCATTGCTGTGAAATTGGGCCTATCTCGCCAGAATATGGCTGAATCGCGGCGCACTTAGATTAGCTCAAGCGCGCCCATCCTCATTACACCACCTATTCAGGTTCGCTGCTTGGCTAGGCCGCACTCGCAGGCTTCCATCACACCGCTTGAGGTCGGCTAGGGCATTAGACTCGCAAAGCTGTAGGGTAGACTAGTTGAGGTATTCTACCAGGGTTCCTATGGGCATGAATATTAAGGATCCTCAAGCGCATAGTATGGCGAAGGAGTTAGCCAATCTCACTGGGCAAAGTTTAACGGATGCTGTCAAGATGGCTCTTCATCAGGCTCTAGCCCAAGTTAAGGCTAGCCAAGTCACGCCTCAGCCTCGTCCTTTAGTTGAACGACTCAACGAGATAGCCTTGCGATGTGCCGCTTTGCCCGACTGTGACCCTCGCACGCCAGAGGAAATTTTGGGATATGACGACTCTGGGCTACCGCACTAATGGTGATTGATACCTCCGCGATAGTGGCGATTCTTTGTTCAGAACCGGAACGGGAGACGTTTGTTGCAAAGATTGCTAGCGCTACTAATTGCCTAATCTCGGCCCCTACTTTGGTAGAGTGCCACCTGGTTATTGAAACCCGCAAGGGAGTTCTAGGGCGGGCTGAGCTAGAGCTGTTTATCTACGAGGCCAATATTATCGTAGTGCCGTTTGATCGAGTACAGGCCGACTTCGCGGCAGTGGCCTGGCGACACTACGGTAAAGGACGGCATCCCGCTAGCCTTAACCTGGGAGATTGCTTTGCCTATGCCCTGGCAAAAGCCAGACAAGAGCCGCTTTTGTTCAAAGGAAACGATTTCTCGAAAGTCAATATCGACCGAGCTTGATTGCAACTCCGTGGCCGTTGGGTTAGCTTTTACAGCCATCTACAGGGCTTTGATGAGTCTGGTACGGGTTATTCTCGGTTAAGCCGGGATTAGCAGATTGAAGCCAGGGCGATAGAATTTGGGCAGCCCCTCATCCCCTGCCTGCCATGCTAAAAGACTTTAAACTAAAGGCCTTGAACCCTTGGTGGTGGGGGTTGCTGATCGCAGTGGCAACGTTACTGTGTCTGGATGCGATCGCCATTCTAGCCGGCGAGCGGCTCTGGTTTCAGGAGGTTAACTACCTGGAGGTGTTTTGGCTGCGGCTGCGCTCTCAGCTAGCTCTCGGCCTACTTCCAATTTTGATTACCCTGGTTTTCACCTGGGGTAATCTTACCCTGGCGGATCGAGCCGAACCCATCCCTCAACCTCAGCATGCGTCGGCTAAGTCGCGCAGTGTGGGCCTCAGTGGGCTACTGTTGCTAGGGGGGATCCTAAGTTTCTTACTTGGAGTGCAGTTGCTTTACCAGGGGCAACTTGCAGCGGATTTCTGGCAGCCTACCACGACGCTCTATGATGTCAGCACACCGCTACCCTTGTGGCCTAAGCTGCAATCCTTTGCGGTTATTGGCCAGATGCTTTTCACACAACCCTGGCTATTCATCCCTTTGGGCATTAGCACGGTAGCCTTTTTGCTTTACCCTCGGCAATTAGGTCGGCTGGCTGCTACATTGATGAGCCTGGGCTTTGGGTTCATTTTGGCGAAGCAGTGGCCAACGGTGCTACTGGCCTTCAACCCGGTTTACTACAACCAGGTCGATCCACTATTTAACCGTAATATTGGGTTCTACATTTTTCGGCTACCTGCCCTGCAACTGCTGGAATTTTGGATAGTTGGCATACTGTTTTTTGCCCTGGTGAGCGTGTATCTGGTCTATTTACTGACCAATAACAGCCTCAGCCAGGGCCGCTTTTATGGCTTTTCAACCTCCCAACAGCGGCACCTGTATACCCTGGCCGGGCTCCTCTTTTTAGCCACCAGTTTCACCCACTGGCTGGGGCGCTACGACGTGCTCTATTCCCAGGAGGGGGTGGTCTATGGAGCTGGATACACCCATGTGCATGTGCTACTGCCAGTAAATTGGGCGCTCATGGTTCTAACGCTGGTTCTAGGGCTGATTTTTCTAGGACGAGGGCAGTTATGGACGCCAAAAGCCTTTAATCCGATTCGACCTTCATCTGGTATTGCGGATCAGCCCGCCGCCGTTGGGGGCTTGATGAGCTTAAGTCGCACCAGCTTACTGGTCAAAGGAATCTGCATTTATTTAGCGCTGACCGTGCTGGGTCTGGTATTAGCCCCAGCCGTGGTGCAGCGGTTGGTGGTGCAGCCCAACGAACTGCAGCGAGAGCGGCCCTATATTGCCAACTCCATCGCCCTTACCCGGGCCGCCTTTGACCTGGAGGCGATTGAGTCAGAACCCTTTAACCCCAGTGGCGACCTGACCCTGGAGAATCTCCAGCAAAACGATCTGACCCTGGAGAACATCCGCCTGTGGGATCCGCGCCCGCTGTTGGAAAGTAACCGCCAGCTCCAGCAAATCCGGCTTTACTACGAGTTCAAAGATGCCGACTTTGACCGCTACAACATCCTCAACCAGCAGCGCCGCTCCGAACGGCGGCAGGTCATGGTATCCGCCCGCGAACTGAACTATGAGGGGGTACCCGATATTGCTCAAACCTGGGTTAACGAGCGCATGGTTTACACCCACGGTTACGGCTTTACGATGAGCCCAGTGAATACCGCCAGTCCGGATGGGTTGCCTACCTATTTTGTTAGCGGTATTAACAATGTCCCCAGTAGTGAGGAGGTGCGCCAGAGTATTCCCATTGGGGAACCTCGTCTGTATTTTGGGGAACTCACCGATACCTACATCATGACCAATACCGAGGTGTTGGAACTCGACTACCCCAGCGGTAATGAGAACGTCTACACCACTTACATGGGGCGCGGTGGCATCAACCTGGATAGCCTTTGGCGACGGCTGCTGTTTGCCCGCTATCTGTTGGATTGGCGGATGCTGTTTACCGAAGACTTCACCCCCGATACTCGGCTGCTGTTTCGGCGCAACATTGCTGAGCGGGTGCAGGCCATCGCTCCGTTCCTGCGGTTTGATACGAATCCTTATCTGGTAGTGACCGATATTGACAGTGCCTCTAGCCAGTGGGGCACCGGCCCCACACACGGCAGCCGCCTGCCTGCTGCCGTCAGCTTTGAGGATTTTCGAGACCGCGACCCCAACCTCACGGCGGCAAGTTTTAATGACCAGAGTGGTAGCAACTACCTCTACTGGGTAATTGATGCTTACACCGTGAGCGCCCGCTACCCCTACTCTGACCCTGGGGAAAACGACTTTAACTACATTCGCAATTCCGTCAAAGTCGTGGTGGATGCCTACAACGGCGCGATCGGCTTTTTTGTCGCTGATCCTGAGGATCCCATCATTCAAACCTGGAGTCGGGTACTGCCCAATATGTTTGAGCCCCTGGAGGCCATGCCCGACGCCCTCCGCGCCCATATCCGCTATCCCCAGGATTTGTTCTCGGTGCAGGCCGACTCGTTGATGACTTACCACATGACCGATCCCCAGGTGTTCTACAACCGCGAAGACCAGTGGCGCGCCCCCAACGAAATCTACGCCAGCGAGGCCCAGCGGGTTGAACCCTACTACCTGATTATGAAGCTGCCCCAGGAAACGACCGAGGAGTTTATTCTGCTGCGGCTATTTACCCCAGCCCAGCGGAATAATCTGGTGGCCTGGCTAGCCGCGCGTTCTGATGGCGATCGCTACGGGTTGCGCTTGCTCTACCGTTTTCCTAAACAGGAGCTC
>CAYUBC010000411.1:0-4133 GCA_964442885.1 uncultured bacterium
TTCCAGGAAAGCAGATCCCCGCTTCCAGGTCAGCAATCCTACATACTGTAGGGTGGGCCTTGCCTACCATCTTAGATGAGTTCTAACCGTAAGAGGAATACTACGCTTTTGCGGTGGCCTACGCCTCAATGGGCAGCACAGGTTTGATGGCAGCCGGTAACGTTTTGGGTTTCAGAGTTAACGTCGTCGCCGCCTCATACGCTCCTTTAAATCTTCCACAAACTCGCCGCTAATCATCTGGCGCTCAATTTCTAGTTCAGCTTCTTTTTCCTCACGATCCAGAGCTTTTTGCAGGTTGGCGACGTAAAATTCCATTTTGTGATCGTCAATGGCATCGGGGCTGCCAGAGGTGAGTAAGGATCGCACTAGCCCCAAGAGGCGATCGGGAAATCGCTGGAACAGAAAAGAACTGCGGCGCAAAGTTCCAAACTCATTAAAGTAGCGAAACTGCCCCATGTGGCCGTACACCCGCGTGGGCACCCAGGGAATCAGTTGCGGCGGAATTAACGGCACAATGTCGTTGTTGTTGACGTAGCGAAACATGCGATCGCCCATATGCCGATTCATATAGTTAGTTAATATCCAGTCAGACACACGGGGCTGGCCAAAGGTGTATAACCCGCTGACCTGAAACCCTTGAGACTCCAACGAAATGGTGGCTACAGCCGCTAATGCTCCTCCCAGGCTGTGGCCTGTTACCCACAGGTTAGTCTCTGGAGTGCACCACTTTTTGAGGTAATATACGACCTGCTTTTCCACACTTTGCCAGGCTCCTAAAAACCCCCGATGCACCCGCCCCACTGGCGGTACAGCGGTTTGGTCGGCCAAAATGGTGAATTGTTTGAGTCGAATTTGCAAGTTCGTTTTCCAGTCGGATAGCTGCTGAGTACCCTTAAAGACCAGAATAATATTGTTGTCTTTGCGCAGCATAAAAGCCTGAGTATCGGTAAGCATCATGTGTAGATACTTAAAGTCAGGCAAAATATCGCGTTCGCTCTTATCTTCGCCTTCCCGCAGCCAGGCTTTAATCACCTCCACCACATACTGCCGGTCTGACATTATTTTCCAGCTATTGTCCCTGAGAGGCTTCAGCCACAGGCGCGTAATATCGGCTACGTAGTCTCGATCTTCATAGGCCAAATAAGCGGCTTTAGCCAAGCAAAGGGCTCGATAGGTATCAAATTTGCTATCGGTTTCTATGGCAGTGAAATCATGGGTAGAGTAGGGCGGTGGCAGAATTTTGAACCCGTAGCGTTCAAACAGGTTTTGAACTCGACCATAGCCCGCCCAATGAATGTAGTGAAAGAACTGATCATAAAACCCCGATCCCCCTTTGCGACGGTAGCGGCGATCGCCAATTAGTTTAATCCAATAGATGATGAATGGCTTCAGTTCTTCAGCGGTGACTAACCCAGATTCAATTAAAATTTCAAAATATTCCAGACCGCCAAGGAAAGAATCAAACCAATCCCGCAGAGTAATTTCAATGAAAAATTCTTCCCTGTCGTACCGTTCAACCAGTTCCAGGGTCTTAGCAGGAATGCGGTCGGTCTCCGTGGCTAAGCGCTTAATTTCATCCAAGCCACTGCGCATTTTAACCATCTGCTGATGGGAGCGCAAGGCCCGCTGCAGCCGCTGGTCATTGGCTTCAAAGCTAATCAGGCGGCCATCTAGCGGATGGGTAATGTAAAAGGTGCGATATTCCTCATAATCCAAAATATCGAGCACATGCTTAACCGCTTCCCGCTCTCGAAATGCCTTGGCTTCGGTGCGGGCCAAATCCAGCCGCCGCCAGCGCCGCTGCTGCTGGTAAAGGTGCAGCCAGGTTAAGGCAATCACGGCTCCGGCAGCCAGACTCAACCCCGTCAGCAGCACAGCGGGGGATAGCCCCATCCGCCTACCCAAACGCTCCCTTAGTGGCGCTGACCAGCGTTGGCTGATCAGCCTTTCCTCTTCTACAGTCCAACCTTCTACAGTCCCACCTTCTACAGTCCCACCTTCTACAGTCCCACCAGCTACCCCAGGACTCCCCAAAGCCGCATCGGTGGGAACCGCACTAAAGGCTGGAGCAGTGGCCATGGCTAGCCCCAGAGAAACACCCAAACTGAGCAGAAATGGACGGATTTGCATCATAGCCAGGCTAAAGAGTCTTGCTTGATGCTACCGGAAAACGGAGTAGAAGGCGGAGGCTGGAGGCTAGAGGGGAGGGAGAGATGGCTGAGCTGCCCTGCCCTCAGCGGGGATCGACCACGGAACCCAGGAACAACAACGCCCCGGTTTGGCGATCGCGAATGGCGACCAGGAAGGGGCGATCGACCTCCATTTGAAAGGGTGGTTCAGGCTGCACAGGGATTGAGGTCGGCATGATGCCAATGGAGGTAACCGCCGCCGCTTCGGTGCCTTCTTCAGTGACATCAATGAAGGTTTTGTGACGCACCTGGTTAATGGCCGCAGATAAGGGAGTAAGGCCAGAAAAGTCGGCGCTGTCAGTAAAGGCTATCTCCATACCCAGCGCTTTAAGGGTAGGGATCAAATCGGCTTCGTAGGCAAATTGGAAGCGAGGCAGTTGCAGGCTGCCAGGGCGAGAGCGCATCTGACCCATCCAGGTCTGCCAGTTTTCGGGGGTAAGCTGCTGATAGAACTCGTCAAGCTCAACGCCCTCGGCAGGCAAAATGACCTCAAAGCTCAGGGCTTCTTTCCCGTAGGGCAGGCTGACGGCCTGAAACTGGTCGGTTTCAAAATAGAGATAATCACCCTGCTGCACCATGCCAGGATGCTGAATTTCAGACCCGTCTAGCAGCGTGAAGGGCCGGTCTTCGGTCAGTTCAGGATCAAAGGCCTGGGTCCAGTCGCCCTTGAAATAGACGGCGTTAATCAGAAATAGCAACTGCTCAGGGGGAATGTCATCCACAATGGTGGAGATGCGATCGCGGGTTTGCTCCTTCACCCAGTTGTTGATGGTGGTTTTAGCCGCCGGATTGGTAAAGTCTAGGGCTGCCACTTCAGCGCTGTAGAGCGCCTGCATCCGCTCAATAAAATTGGCATGAACCGGCAAATCCTGGTTGTACCAGAGGGAGTTGGCGATAGCTAGCTCGATGGCCGGGTCAACCCCCACCAGGTATTGCTGAAGCGCCTGATTGGCCTGGTTAAGGCGCTCAAGATCCATGCCCTGGAGCCGCAGTACCTCGGCCATAGCCGCCTGGGTCTCGCCCGCCGCGCCGTTGTAGGCCATCGTCAGGGCAATGGCCACGCTAGCCGGAGAAATCAACACATTGCTCTGGGGGGTTTCCTGCCGCAGAGTCTCAAATAGGGTAAGGCCAAATTCTGTTTGGGCTTGCACCAGTTGGCTATCCACCCCGGAGGCATCGGCTAAGGCGGGCTGATTCGATTGTGGCATCGTTAATAGGTCGCTAGGGGATGGGTCAGTAGAACGGTCAGCAGCTTTACTCACCTGCCCTTGCCAGGCCCAAACGCCTATTCCCAAAAGCAGGGTCAGGCTGCCTAGCCCTACGGCTAAACCTGTCCATCGTGATTGCATGGGTCAACTCCTAATCAAGATAGCTCTACCCTGCCATAGGTTTACAGCCTCCCTGGCGCTGTTTCAGAATCGGAAACCCCCAGAACTCTAGCCTGGTAAACCGCAAACCCGTTACATCCCGGCCAGGGTGTGAGAGGCTAAAAGCTGGATTCGTTTCATCTGGACAAGCCTTCCTATGCAGGTTGACTGGCAAATCGTTAAACCCTACGACGACATCATTTACCAAAAAGCCGATGGCATGGCCAAGATCACCATTAATCGGCCCCATAAGCGCAATGCCTTTCGCCCCAAAACCATTACCGAACTCTACGAAGCCTTTGCCAACGCGCGGGAAGACAGCCGTATTGGTGTGGTGTTGCTGACCGGAGCTGGCCCCCATACTGACGGTAAATATGCCTTTTGCGCAGGCGGCGACCAGAGCGTGCGCGGCCCCGGCGGCTACGTCGATGACGCTGGCGTGCCCCGCCTCAACGTGCTGGACTTACAGCGGCTGATTCGCTCCATGCCCAAAGTGGTCATTGCTCTGGTTGCGGGGTATGCCATTGGTGGCGGCCACGTGCTGCATGTGGTGTGCGACCTCACCATTGCCGCCGAA
>CAYUBC010000412.1:0-4130 GCA_964442885.1 uncultured bacterium
TTAGCCCTCACACCAAGGCCAACTACCTGGCTTCGCCGCCGCTGGTGGTGGCCTACGCCATTGCCGGAAATCTAGCCATCGACCTCAAAACTGACCCCATTGGTCAGGACGCCGACGGTCGTCCGGTCTACCTGAAAGATATCTGGCCCTCCACAGCGGAAATTCAGACCGTAATGGCGGCAGCGCTTACCCCAGAGATGTTCCGCCGCCGCTACAGCAATGTGTTTACCGGCACCGATAGCTGGCAGCAAATTGCCACGGTAGAACGGCAGACCTATCCCTGGCAATCTGAGAGCACCTACGTCCAAAATCCGCCCTACTTTGCAGACATGGCCGCTAGCGTCAATGGTCAGGCCTTTGGGGATATTCTGGGAGCCCGCCCATTGGCCATTTTGGGTGACAGCATCACCACGGACCACATTTCGCCCGCTGGTTCAATTAAGGCTGAAAGCCCAGCAGGATACTACCTGGTCGATCACAACGTGGTTACGGCCGACTTCAACTCCTACGGCTCGCGGCGGGGCAACCATGAAGTGATGATGCGCGGCACCTTTGCCAACATTCGCCTTAAAAATGAGATGGTGCCCGGCTCTTCGGGGGGTATCACCCGGCACATGCCAGAGGGTGACACCTTGTCCATTTATGATGCGGCGATGAAGTATCAAGCCGAGGGCATCCCTCTGGTGGTGATTGCTGGCAAGGAGTACGGCACGGGTTCCTCTCGCGACTGGGCCGCCAAGGGCACTCGGCTACTGGGGGTGAAGGCGGTGATTGCGGAAAGCTTTGAGCGCATCCATCGCTCCAACTTGGTGGGTATGGGGATGCTACCGCTTCAGTTTCAGGCTGGCATCCACCGCGGTCTGCTGCGGTTGGATGGCGCTGAGACCTTTGACCTGCTCGGCCTCAGCGGCGGCATTCAGCCCGGTATGCCAGTCACCCTGGTGGTGCATCGCCCCAGTGGCAATACCACTGAAGTGCCGCTGCTCTGCCGGATTGACACCCTGGATGAGGTAGAGTACTTCCGCAATGGGGGGATTTTGCAGTACGTCCTGCGCCAGCTACTAGTGGCGTAGGCAGGCAAGTAGGCCACCGCTACCACGACAGCTCAAACCTGGGCCTGGAGAAGACAGCCTTACCGCTCCAGGCCTGGATTTTGGCAGTTTTACTTGACGGCCAAACGCAGCAAAATCCGTCAAGGGAGGTTTTGCCTAACCAAGTCATCAAATTCCCGTTAAGAGTCCTTGAAGTCTAAGCGGTAGCACCCACGGTGCTCCATTCAACCTTCTATAGTTTGGTCAAAGTCAGGGGAACTCTAGCGCTATTAGCGGGTTCTTTAGCTCCGAGTCTTTGATTTACTACCTGAAGGATGTCAGCATGGCTTCAACCGTTGCCCCGGATCAGGATCCAACCCTATCCTCAAATCAATCCGCTGCCGCCGCTCTGGAAGCGCCCTGCGTAGTTGAGGTGCCACCGACCTTGACCGTTGTAGAAGCGGTTGAGTTTGAGCAAAGGGTCAAGCAATGCTGCCAACTGCCATCGCCGCCAACCACTATTTTTATCGATTTAAGCCAGACTAACTTCATCGACAGTAGTGGCTTAGGGGCCTTAGTGATTTGCTATCGCACCTGCCAGCAGCGTGGTATTTCGATGGTGCTGCGGGGCGTGCAAGAACAGGTGCGGATGGTGCTGGCCCTAACTGACCTGGATCAGCTGTTTACCTTTGAACCAGGCTCAGAACCTGACCCAGCCCTCTCTTCAAAGCCAGAGGTGCGGCTGGTGGCGTTAACTACACATCCATCGGTAGCCTCGCGAGGCAAGCGGGCCATGGATATTTTAGGGGCGCTGGTAGGGCTGGCTATTACCGGTGTGCTGGCTGTGCCAATTATTCTGGCCATTAAACTAGAAGACGGCGGGCCGATTTTCTTCAAGCAGGTACGCTGCTCCTGGATGGGCAAACGATTCCACATTTGGAAGTTTCGCTCGATGGTGCCCAATGCCGAGGCGCTCAAGGCTCAGGTGGAAAATCAGGTTGAAGGCCCGTTATTTAAGAATGAGAACGATCCTCGCATTACCAAGGTAGGCCGTTTTCTACGCCGCACTAGCCTGGACGAGCTGCCGCAGTTTTGGAATGTGCTGCGGGGTGAGATGAGCCTGGTAGGTACCCGTCCACCCACGCCCGACGAAATTGAGCAGTACAACGTGCCGGAATGGCAGCGCCTGGATGTGAAACCAGGGATGACCGGTGAATGGCAGGTGAATGGACGCTCTAGCGTGAAAAAGTTTGAGGATGTCATCCGTATGGACTTGAACTATCAGAAAAACTGGAGCCTGATGTATGACATTCAGCTGATTCTGAAGACCATTGCGGTGCTGTTCTCTAAGAAGGCGGGGGCCGCCTAAGCAGTGGCTACGGCCCGCGATACAGTAAAGGGTGGGAACTGTGTATTGCGGGTCAAGCCATTAGCATGCTGTCGCAAATTCTAGCCGTAGTCGTTGGTCTGGGGAGCGTAGCTCTTTATTTGGCCGCATTTTTTTTCCCTGAAGTTCATCGTCGGCACGATTTTTTTTGGAGCGGCGTTGGTTTGTTCTATGCGCTGGTGCTGTGGTTTTGTGCAGGCCAGGTTACCGCGACGGAATGGCTAGGTCATGGCGCTAGCGTTTCTTTACTGGGTTGGCTGGGCTGGCAAACCCTGACGCTGCGGCGCAAACGCACCCCGGTTACTCTGCAAACTCCCTATACCGAAGATTCCTGGCCTAACTTCTGGCGAGAACTGCAAACCCTGACCCAGGACGTTTTACGCCAAACTCCTCTAAGGCGATGGTTACCGTCTACCGCCGCAGTGAGTCAGCCAAACCAGCAGGCCGGTCTGCGGGCATCGTCCCTCAAGGATGTCGGTTACGAGTTTTTGGATGATGTAGAGCCCGCTGAAGAATCAGCCCCAAAACTATCCAGCTCAGCCGAGCTTCTTCGGCCTGTCCAGCTTGCGAACCGGGCTGAAAAGTTAGCTAGGGGTAACCTGAGCACCAGGCCAGCAACTCAGCCACGCCCACAGCCAGGCTCAACCAATCGCCCTACCAAACCTTCCTCCCCACCGAAGCCGGTAACCTGGTGGCAAAGGGGCCAGGTCATGGTTACCTGGACGGGGGATTTGTTCAGGTCAATGACGGCTCCTAAGGCCAAAAAACCTGTGATTGAGATTCCCCCCAGGGAGCCATCTCTCCAACCCAAATCGCCCGCTGGCGTGAACCTGCCCCATCCGAGTCAAACCACAAATTCCGCCAATCCACCCCCGGCGGTGCCTGATGACTGGCTAGACCCGCCGCCTCAAGCGATTAACATTGTGAATGCCCAGGTGTCGGTTGAGGCAGACGCTAACCCGTCATCGGACGAGCAATCTCAACCCGTCGCCCAGATCGATCCACCCATAACGGCGCATGATGAAGAGAAGTCGGTGGCTCAGACCCAGGACGCTGAACCGGAGGAGCCTAGCCTATAGGCCTACGCCGCTTACTAAAACCCAATTTCCCGCATTGGGCTCGCCAAAAAATCTATTGGTCAAGCCTTACCTTATGGAAGGAAGGTCAGGAAAACAAACGCCTGATTGTGAAGTTTACTCAATAGCCTTTTGTGGAGCCACCCCTGCTATGGACGGTGGCCAGTGCTGGTTATACTGGCATGAACGGTTGTCCCCGCCTCTCGCCTACCGATTTTGCCCACCTAGCTCCCATGACCCCTGGTTCTACCCCATTGCCAAGTTCCGCCAGCCCTACCCCCGACGAGCGCTTCTACTACTTCGCCTACGGTTCCTGCATGTGCCCGGTTGACCTGAAGCGCTCCCTCGGCGAAAGCACCCACGCCTACGTGGTTGGTGCAGCCCGGCTAACGGGTTACCGGTTGGGGTTTTTCCGGCGATCACTGCTACGTGACTGCGGCGTTTTGGATATCGTGCCTGACCCCAGTGCCGTTGTGCATGGCGTGCTCTACCACCTGCCCTGGCGGCTTAGCGGAGCCCTAGACCGCCGGGAGGAAGGCTATCGGCACGAGATGATCACCGTAGACTGTGGCGATCATCATTTCCCGGCGACCCGCACCTACACGGTTGTGAGTAAGCTGAGCGTGGAAATCGCGC
>CAYUBC010000413.1:0-2631 GCA_964442885.1 uncultured bacterium
AGCAGGGGACTCATAAGCCCTTGGTCGCGTGTTCAAATCACGCCTGAGCCATTTTTCAGACGCTTTAAGTGACTTAGGGTAACCTAAGTGGAGATGACAGGTATCTCTACTGACTTTTTGTTGGGAGATTGTAGCTATGACGGGTCAGCTTGGGGGATGCCTGCGAGTAGGTGAACCAGCACCGGATTTTGCCGCCACCGCTGTGGTTGACCAAAATTTTAAGATCATCAAGCTGTCAGACTATCGAGGGCGGTACGTCGTCTTATTCTTCTACCCGCTTAACTTCACCTTTGTATGCCCTACGGAAATTGCGGCCTTTAGCGATCGCCATGACGAGTTCAGAGCCCTCAATACCGAGTTGTTGGCTATCTCCGTCGATAGCGAGTTTGCCCATCTGGCCTGGATTCAGACCGACCGCAAAGAAGGCGGCGTGGGTGATGTGAACTATCCTCTGGTGTCGGATCTCAAAAAGGAAATCAGCACCGCCTACAACGTCCTCGACCCCGACGCTGGCGTTGCCCTGCGGGGGTTGTTCATCATTGACCGCGAAGGCATTGTGCAGCACGCTACCATCAACAATCTGTCCTTTGGCCGCAACGTGGATGAAGCCCTGCGGGTGCTTCAGGCCATTCAGCACGTGCAGGCCAACCCCAACGAAGTTTGCCCGGTGGATTGGCAACCGGGCGACAAAACCATGATTCCTGACCCGGTTAAATCAAAGGAATTTTTCGCCGGGGTGAATGAAGTCGCCAATGATGTTGCGGCAGAATAAGCTTGACTGCGAATCATCATGACAGCGGCTGCACCAACGTCTACAGGCTTCTCCTTTTGGCGCTATTTGTTGCCCAAGCCAGCTTATCTGGGGTTAGCCCTGGGCACCGTGACGCCAGATTTTGCCCTATGGGATGCCACCAACCAACGCACCGTTCGCCTGGCCAACTGGCGAGGTAAGCAGCCCGTGGTGCTGGCCTTTACTCGCATCTTTGCCGAAGGCGTCTATTGCCCCTTTTGCTATCCCCACATTGTGGCGATGAACCAGACCTACCGGCAGTTTCGCAATGCTGGAGCTGAAGTGTTGATGATTACCAGCCTCAATCTGCGCCAGGGGCAAGCAGTGGTAGAAGATTTGCAACTTACCCTACCGCTACTCTGCGACACTACTGGCGCGAGCTTTCGGAATTACTACACCGGCCAGGCCTTGGGTGCGCCATTACCGGCCCAGTTTGTCCTTAACGCCCAGGGGCAGTTGAGCTATGCCCATCTATTTTCCTTTCTGCACCACAACGCTGAGCCAGAGGCACTTGTAGCGATGGTGAATAGGCTGTGATGGGCGCGGAGGATAGGGTGAAACTCAAAATTTTGGATCCTAATCGTCAACCTTCTACATTGGTCTGCGCTTTTCCTCTAGAACAGGAGAATTTAGCGATTGCCCCAGGGCGATGCGGGGTAGCCGATGCTTGAAGCCGCAGAGAATTTCCCAGGAGATGGTGTTAGTCAGCTCGGCCCAATCGTCGGGGGTGATGCGATGCAGGCCATCTTGACCCAGGAGCGTTACCACATCTCCCTCTTGCAGGTCAGGAACCGAAGTGACGTCAATCATGAGTTGATCCATCGTAATCGCGCCAATTTGGCGCACAGGCTGCCCTTTAACCAAAACCTTGGCCCGATTAGAGAGGGCTCTGGGCACACCATCGGCATAGCCAATGCCCACCACAGCGACCCGAATGGGACAGTCAGTCACAAACTGGTGGCCATAGCTAACGCCTGTACCGGCTGGTAGATCCTTCAAGTGAGTGATGCGGGCCTTAACCTGCATCACAGGCCGAAGCTCTATCGTCCCCTTTAGGTGAGGAGCCGGATGCAGCCCATACAGCCCTAGCCCAACTCGCACCATGTCGTAGTGCAGCGAAGAATCCACTAAGGTAGCGGCTGTGTTGGCCAGGTGCAGCCGAGGCGGGGCAAGCTGCTGAGCCTGAAGTTGGTTAACGGCCCGGGTAAACCGCTGCTGCTGCTGGTTAAGGATACTCCGGTCAGGGCTGTCGGCAGTGGCCAGGTGAGAGTAGACGCTGGAGATTTTGAGGTGGGGTAGCTGCCGCACAAATCGCACAAAATCTACCGCCTCTACCCAGGGAAAGCCCAGCCGCGACATGCCCGTGTCAAGCTTGAGGTGGACATCTACCGGGCGCGCCGCCGCCAGTCGCGAGAGCGTATCGGAAAATACCAGGGCTTGCTTGGGCATCACCAGGGTGGGTTGTAGCCGCCAGTGGGCGATCGCCTGCATTTCCTCTGAGCTGTTCACCGCGCCCATCACCAAAATCGGGGCCTGAATGCCCGCTGAGCGCAATTCAACCCCTTCTGGTACTGTGGCCACCCCTAACCAGGCGGCTCCGGCCTGTAGAGCTGCCTGAGCCACCATGATGGCTCCGTGTCCGTAGGCATCGGCCTTGACCACCGCCATCAACTGCGCGGGCGGAGCCAGCAGACGCTTCAACTGCTGCACATTATGTTGCAGGGCGGCCAGGTCAATTTCGACCCAGGCTCGACAGCAGCGCATTGGCGCTATAGGGGTTTGCTCCCAACTCAGCATCGTCACTCCTCCTCCACCGCCGGTATCCACCAATTTAGCGACCC
>CAYUBC010000413.1:2641-4123 GCA_964442885.1 uncultured bacterium
CATAGCGTTGGATCGCGTCTTTTTTCTGACCCTGTCCGGCGTTAGTTTAGCAGTATTAACCGCCTCTCTTCCCCCATCCCACTAAACACCCCAACAGACCTTGGCCTGCCACCCAGGGTTGGCGTTTACCCGCTGAATTTGGCTTGTGTGTTAGTATCGGGCTAATATTCTTTACCTAGTTAACAATAGGCGCGGATGAGTAAGGTTCTGGTGCTGAATGCCTCCTATGAACCGCTCAATATTACGAGTTGGCGGCGGGCTGTCGTCCTGGTTATTAAGGGCAAGGCAGAGCGGGTAGAGCACAATGGCAAGTTTATATATGCCGGGTTCCCATTACCGACGGTAATTCGCCTGCGGCATTACGTTCGAGTGCCCTATAAAGATATCCCCCTGACTCGTCGTAATCTCCTCCAGCGCGATAACCACACCTGCCAGTACTGCGGCTACAACGGTGATGGGCTGACGCTAGACCACGTGCTACCCAGGTCGCGCGGCGGTGGCGACACCTGGGAAAACATGGTGACGGCCTGCGTGCGCTGTAACGTTAAGAAGGGCAATCGCACTCCCAGGGAGGCCAGTATGCCACTCTTTAGCCAGCCACGGAAGCCCCACAGCAGCCTCTATTTTGAGGTCACCCGGCAAATTCACAGCGGCGTCCACCAGGAGTGGAAAAAGTACGTGATTGGCCTGTCCTAGGGCTACGGCAACTATCCCTCTAGCTATTCCTCCTCACCTATGACGAATGCTCTAAAAGCCTCGGATTCTCTGAAGCCCCCTGCCGGTTCGCCGCTGCTGCGGTTTTACCGCTCCCCCATCGGCAAAAAGTTGATTTCGGGTGTTACTGGGTTGGCTCTGGCGGCCTTTGTGATGGTTCACATGCTGGGTAACTTGCTGCTGTTTGCCGGTCGCGATGCCTACAATGCCTATGCCCACCACCTGGAAAGCTGGGGGATTTTGCTTTATGCCATTGAGGGCGTGCTTTTGGCCTCACTCCTGTTCCATGCTGGGGTGGGCATCGAAATTTTCCTGGGACGGCTGAGAGCGAGACCAGAGGGCTATCGTCAGTACGCATCGGCGGGCGGGGCCAGCTACCAATCTCTCAGCTCTCGCACCATGATTGTCAGTGGCATAGTGCTGGCTGGGTTTCTGGTGGCCCACCTGCTGACCTTCAAGTTTGGCCCCTACTACTCCACTCAGTTGAATGGCGACTCGGTTCGCGACTTGGCCCGTCTGGTGGTGGAGGTTTTCCATAAATTGCCCTACACCCTGGGCTATTCCATTGTGCTGGTGGGGTTGGGCCTGCACCTGCGGCATGGGCTGTGGAGCGCCGTCCAATCTCTGGGGATACTCCATCAAGGAATTCGCTCAGTGGCCTATGGCGTGGGGGCCTTACTGGCTGCCGCGATCGCCCTGGGCTTTTTAGTCTTGCCCTGGGCCATCTATTGGGGTGCCGTTGGCTGAATCTCTAGCTATGCTCAAATA
>CAYUBC010000414.1:0-4095 GCA_964442885.1 uncultured bacterium
AGTCTGCATAGTTGCCTCGCTGGAGTGAAATACAGTGCGGTCAGTGACCGATTCGCTATGTTAAATGCTATTAGCAAGTAGTTACGAAAGTAAAGTAGGTACTATAAAGTAACTACCTAAGACTTGAATTGTGAGTTCTGGGGTTTGAGTGCTGGATCGGGGATTCAACGTTATTGGTGTATTGCGGGGTCAAGGGCCGGTGGTGGAGCGTACAGTAAAGGGCAATCCCTGTCCTGTGGGGATTTTGATGGATGTGCTGGCTGGGCCGTGGACGCTCTATATCCTCTGGATTCTGTCAACAGCAGGCCCAACTCGGTTTGGGGAACTAAAGCGGCGGGTAGAGGGTATTTCTACCAAAATGCTGACAGAACGCCTGCGGATGCTGGAGCAAGAAGGGCTTATCTTCCGCCACTACGAGCCTACCGTGCCACCCCAGGTCACCTACGGCCTGACGAAACGGGGGCAGGAATTGATTGTGATTTTGGATCAACTCAACGACCTGGCCGAGCGGTGGTATGGGGGCAAACTGGCAACTTCCTAGTGCTCTGTCTCTGAACTACGCCAAAAATGCTGTAATGAGGACTCATCTACCAGGTAGGCATCGTCTCCATCCCGTATGGCCCGTTTACCTAACCTGGGGAAAACCCCCACGTCAAAGCGGAGCTTTTCGCCACCCATGAGATACACCAAATCCTCGTCATAGGGATTACGCAGATGGTGGGGCGGTTGAGGAATGCCAAAGCCCATAAAGTCCCCCGCTTCTACCTCATACTCACGATCCCCAATCTCTGCAATGCCCCGGCCAGAGAGGATATAAACCCACTCCTCCTCGTTGTGGTGAGCATGGTAGATAAAGGATTCTTTCCCGGCTGGAACACGAGCGATAGATAAGCCAATTCGCTGGAAGCCAACGGCGCTGCCAAGGGCGCGGATATAAATCTCTGAGTTGGGGTTAAGCGGATGATGAAATTCAACGGTATCAATGGTCTCAATATCTGAGCGTTTAAGAAGAGGATTAGGTAGTTCCGTCATTAGCGCCAGCCTCACTTAAAAGATCAACGAATAGAGCCAATTTAGCAAAACGATGAGGATGTCTGTTTCTGTTAACTTTGCCTGGCTAGGAAGACGTATTTCCCAGAGCAGGTTATCCCTACCGATACCGCTTATCCCTATAATCAACCGCTGCCAACTCCAGATCTTGCGATAAAGTTCAGGGGTTAGGGCTATGGGCCGATTATGGCTAAGACTTCCAGGCAGCAAAGGACTCACGGCGCAAGATGGCTAAGCCCGTCTACTGGGGCGGTGCGGGTGTGGGTAGGGGCTCGTCCTCGGCGGCGTTGGTGGCGGGTGCTTTCTCTGATGCTGGTGAGTTTGGGGCTGAGTGGTGGGGCCGTGGCGTTGGCCCTTAGCTTTCGCTGGGGGCTGCTGTTGATGCTGGATCCAGAGGCACTACCCCAATGGCAGCGCTGGCTCAAGTCTGATGCAGCACTCCCGACTACGACCCTGGCAGAATTCCGCCAAGCCCTGGCCGAACGGGGGCAAACCCTGGGTGAACCGGTGGTTTTGACAAATAGCACAACGAATCAAGGGGGCACCCTGTTGCTGGTGCCCACCCTGAATAACGCCGATGGCCACCTGGTCGCCCTGACGCTGTTTCAACGGTTACCTATGCGGCTGGCCTGGGGAGATGGGGAGGGCGATCGCCTCACCCAACTGGCCACGGTTGCGCTGCCGCCCTTCAACCGCGACCTGACTTTAGGATCGCTGGCCAGTACTTCGCCTCACCGGAATTTGGCCCCAGCGGAATTTAGAACAACTCAGCTGACTCGCCTGCCGCCGCCCCCCGTTGACTCTGATCTGACCTGGTTTACCGTAGAAGGGCATTGGTCAGCATCGGGGTTGGAGTTACGCTATGGGCAATTACTCGCCATCGATGCGGCTCAACCCGGTCTGCATCTGCTGGCGGCCTGGAGCAGCCCGGCCAACCGCCTACCCCAGTGGGCGGATCTGGATGGGGTTGGGCATACCGACCTAGTGGTGGATCAACGTCTGGGCCTGGAGCCAAGTCTGCAAGGGTTTCAGGTGCTTGAAGCCGGGGGACTGGGCGCGCCAGTGCGGCTACAGCCTGTGTCCTGGGTGCAGGTGCCACTAGCCGCAGGGAACCAGGCGATGGACTATCAAACGGCACTGCGGCTAGCTCGGAGTGGTCTTTGGCAGCAGGCGGACGATCGCCTAACGGCCCTCAAAACCGATCTGGTGGATCGCTGGAACCCTGCCGCTGAAGCCCAGCGGCAGCTCATCATCCGCTATGCTGCGATCGCCCGCCAACAGGCCGAGCAGGATTGGGCACTGCCGACCCAGCAGATTCTGGCCCTGCTCATTGATGGCCAGTGGGCGCAGGCGTTGACCGAGTTAGAAGCCAACCCAACCTTGATCACCGCTCTGCTACGGCGGTTGGAGGTAGACCAGGGCCAACTGTGGAACCGCATTACCGCTACAACATCGCTACCAGAACCAGAACCCGCCGTGTACGTCTGGGGCGGGCTGATGCTAACCGCTCAGCAAAATCCCCAGGCCGCTCAGGAATGGCTGGCTCGTCAACCCGTTGCTGCCAAGGAACGGCAGCGGCTCGCCACCATCCTGGCCGCGCCCACCGCCGTGGCTGAAGGGCCAAGCCCAGAGGCCATCTCAGCGACCACGACGACGGCCTCAAAGCCAACGGCTACCTCCCCTCGTCCGGTGAGGCTGGCTCCCGTGGAAGCTGTGATTGGTACCGTTGAGCCACTGGCGGAGTTAGAGCCTGGTCGCTGGTATGTGCCACCGGGCCAGGCCACCGATGCCTCCCTGGGGCAGTGGTACCGGGTTGAGGTGGCATCAGTGAAGCAGGCTCAAGGCTGGGTCAGCTATTTGCAAACCTCCACCCCCGCTGCGAACGCTGCTGCGGTGTGGTCAGCCTTAGCGGCTCAGGGCCAGCCGGGTTTAACGCTGCTTCGCTGGACGGCTCCCCGTGAGGCGGTGGCTACTTCCCTGTCGGTGCGGGGCGTGGCTGTTACCCAGGGTCGCCTTACGCTGCTGGCCACCGGGCCAGCGGTAGGGGCATCGGTTCAACCGCTGCTCGCCTTTTCAAAGGATGCGCTTGTCTGGCTCGACACGGCCCAGCAACAGGCTATTGACCCGGTTAACGCTGCTGCTTCCCTAACTCAGCTGGTCTTACCCAACCAGGCACCTCCTTCCCAAGCCTTGGTTGATAGTCTGGGCACTTTACAACATCACACCCTCGACTTAACCGGTAACGGCCAACCAGAGCGAGTTTTTACCCTAGACAGTGCTGCTCTCAGCCAGCTTCAGGCATTAGGAGCCGAAATCAATGGGTTCTCACCAAAAACCATCATTCTAGGCCAGTCAGATCGGATTCTCTATACAGATCTCATAAAATCTCAAGCTTTAGTCGCCTTGACTAACCCCAGCCAAGGCTTGCCTCAGTCACTGCTGGTCTATCGACATGGTGGCTATATGCTTTTGCCGTGGTCAGAGGCTAACCAGCAGTTTGGAGCGGATGATTAACAACATCATTCACATTAGCCTGAAAGCGTTTTGCCAGGAGTTTGGTGACTAATCACTAACCATGACTCAGCCTACAGCCCTAGTCTTTCCTATTGAGAAAGCTGTCTACTTATTTACGCGGGACTCGGTGCCTGGGCAGGGGGGCGACAAGCAGAGGTTTTGGCAGCATGTTATGGGTTTTGAGTCACCCACGGCCATTCGCGCCGCTGTTTTGGGGTCTATGACTGTGGCAGACTTAGTTTTTCAACGGCAGGATCAGTATGGCGATCGCTATCAGGCTGTTAGCCGCATCCAGGGAGAGACCAGCTTGATTTGGTGGGTCAGGACAGGCTGGATAGTGCGCCCGGAGGAGACCGTCGCTCGGTTTGTTACTGCTATTCCAGAACGTAGGGGGGAGAACTAATGGAACACTTTGAGCTATTTGATCAGGTTCAGCTCATAGAGGCGATTGCTCTCAGCGGGGAGATGAGCAACGCCCTCGACCCGCCAGCGGTGGCTCCGGTAGGGGCGACCGGCACCATTGTGGAGGTG
>CAYUBC010000415.1:0-4066 GCA_964442885.1 uncultured bacterium
GATCGCTGAACTCGGACGCCAGCACCGCGCCCAGGCCATAGGAACCCAGCAAGGTACCCAGGGCATCGTAAAATAGCGCCCAGCCAAACACACTGATGCCCAACTGGGGTAGCAGCAGCACCACCGGGTAGCCAATATAGCCCGTATTGCCCAGCATGGAGGCCAGGGAAAAACTGCCCTGGGTGGGGCGTGGCCAGTGCTGGCCCTGGGCGGTGATCCACAAACGGCTGCACAACAGGCCCAGCAGCATGGCAACCCAGGCCACCACGGGTGCCAGATAGATTTGCCCCGAAAGGTCGGCTCGCCGCATAAAGCCCACAATGCTGAGGGGAATGCCCACCCAAAATAAAAATTTGCCCAGGGCCAGGGGAACGCGCTGGTGCAAGGAGGGAGCGGACGATCGCGGATCGCTAATTTGAGCTAATATCTGGCCGAGCACAATGCCTACCAGCACCCCCGCTGCAATGGGCAGGTACAACCGTAGCAAAACCCCTAGCGGTGGCATGAGGAGAAGCACTCCCATTGAGTCTGCGTCTTTATGGTGAAGGGTGGGGGGAGTGGCGTCAAGGCGGGGGTGATCGCCGCTGCCTCCAGCATCATAATAGGGAGACAATGTTTGCCAACCCGACTTCCCGCTACTCTAGTTAAGGACTACGCCAGGTCAGGAGCTATGCCGCCATTGGATGACATTCCCGAAGCCGCCCGCGACACGCCCCTTGGTGTCGTACCCACCTCTGCTTCGACCGGGGGCAGTTGGCGGCTGTCTAAATCTATCAAGCGTCTGCTTTTGTTTTGTTTAGCCGCCGCCCTGGCGCTGGTGGCAGGTAGTTTTGCGGCTTGGTACCAAACCGCAGGCCGCTCCAGCCCAGAGTTAGCGAAGCCCCTGCAGGGCGTGATTGCCAAAACCGGCACTCCCATCGTAGAAGCCAACGACCCGGCGGTAGCGCGAGATCGTGCCACGGAACTGGCTCCTACCAGCCGCACCTTGCTGGGCCATCGCGCCTACGACGAAGCCCCTGAGGTTGAGCTGGTTGCCCTATCGGCTAACAGCGCCATTCGCCTGCGCACGGCGGCGGCGGCTCAGTACGAAGCAATGGCCCAGGCAGCGGCAGCGTCTGGGGTGCGTCTGGTGCCCCTGTCTGGCTTTCGCTCCCACACGGAGCAAGAAACTATTTTCTTTAACCTCAAGGCCGAGCGGGGCCAGAATGCTGAAACTCGCGCCGAGGTTAGCGCTCCACCGGGCTACAGCGAGCACCACACCGGCTACGCTATCGATGTGGGCGATGCCAACCAGCCAGGCACTAACCTGAACCAGAGCTTTGCCGACACCCGGGCCTACCAGTGGCTTGACGCTAACGCCGTCCGCTTTGGCTTTGAGCTGTCCTTTCCGCCCGATAACTTTCAGGGGGTCGCCTTTGAGCCCTGGCACTGGCGCTTTATTGGCGATCGCCACAGCCTGGAAACCTTTTACAGTAAATAGGTAGTCCAGTGCGGTTGGCCCATGCGTGACACCACCCTCAATACCATTGCTATCGTCATTTTTCTGACCACAATGGCCAGTTTGCTTGGCCCGCTGGTGCATCTTTCTCCGGCGGTGGTGGCTGGCGTTGCGGCCACAGGGCTGGGGGTGTTTACCCTGGATCAGCTCAATCTTCAGGGCCGCCTTGGCAACCTGTTGACCGATTCCCTGGCCTGGCTGTCGCCCGACCATCGCCAGCGCGTCTTGCACCACGAAGCCGGGCATTTTCTAGCGGCGGTGCTGCTGGATATTCCCGTTGATGCCTACACCTTAACCACCTGGGAAGCCTGGAAACGAGGGCTGCCCGGCCAGGGGGGAGTAATTTTTGGCTTCAACGACACCGACCCCAAAACCCTGCAAGAGCGCCAGACCCCTCAGTGGCTTGATCGCTACTGCCAGGTCTGGATGGCGGGCATTGCCGCAGAACAGATGGTTTACGGCAACGCCCTTGGCGGTGATGATGATGTGCGGGCGTTGACCCTACTCTGGCAGGGGCTAGGCCGCTCTGCTACAGAAAGCTCGATTAAGCAGCGCTGGGCGGCACTACAGGCCAAAACCTTACTGGAGAAGCATCAAGCCGCCTTTGAGACCCTGGTAGAAGCCATGGCGGCCCGCCAGCCGGTAGACATCTGCCGCGAACTGATCCAGACGCATCTGTAGAACTTCTGTAGAAGAACTTCTGTAGAAGAACTTCTGTAGAAACGACGTGTCTTCCAGTGAGTCGTGCGGCTCAGATGCTGCCTTTATCCTGCTACAACTGCGGCAACTGCTCCATTAACCAGGTCATCACTCGGCCATGGTTCATTTGCCGACTCAACGGCAACGCCTGATCTGGCAAATTTAAGGGCAGTTCCGGTATAACTTGGGATTGACAAATCTGGCGGCTACCTAAATTCTCTACGGCAAACGCTAGAACATCGGCCTGCTGTACATCCACAATCCAGTATTCCTTCACCCCTAAAACCTCATAGAGCAGCCGCTTATTGCCCTTGTCATCCGCCAGCAATGAGTAGGCGATTTCGATGACTAAATCAGGCGGCGGGTAGCAATCCAAATCAACAGTCGTGACATCCCACGGCACGGCATTGGCGTTGTGGTATCGAATCTCTTCACCCAGCCCTGGGGGATGATCTAGACGGCTCTCATAAATGAGCAACCCCTGGCCATGTCAACTTTTCAGGTAGATTGGCTCTGCTATTCTCCCAACAAAAGTTAACATAGATAGTAACGAAACGTTAGCCAGGTCAGGTTTGGTCGCATCGCCCTAGCGTGGGCAGGCTGCCAGCAGGCTTGGTGCTTTTACCCTTCACACTGACGCAGGAGAGCTTCCATGACTGGATTTATTCGCGGGTTGTTTGGCGGCAAAGCCAAAAACCCTGGAGAGTCAGACCGCCCGGTACGGGCTCAGCCCCAACCCACCATTGAACGGGCCAGTGACTCTTTCTACCTTGATCCCGATGATGCCAAAACCTTTGGTAACATCGACTATATGCGCACCTCTAAGACAATTCGCCGCACTTTTGCCAAAAAACGGGGCGAAACCGGGGAAAAGGAGAGCATTCGGAAGGTTTCTGCAACGGAAGCCATGAAAACCGAGCAGGAAACTCTGGTGAAGAAAAAGCTCAACGAACCGTCCTTCCAATCGATGGCTAAGACTGAAACCTCTAACTTTAGCCGTGCTAAAACGGATACTAACCTGGATATGTTCCGCCAGATGGCTAAGGACATGAAAAAGTAAATCTTTCCCAGATATCGTCTGATTTTAGAGAGTTAACAGGGTTTAGCTACGGTTATGCCCTGTTTTTTTTACGGTTACGCCCTAAATCCTTAACGTTGGGGGGGGTAGCTGTGGGTAACGCTAATCACCTATCCAACCTGGTTTACCCCAGAGTGCCCCCTTTTTGTTAAGTTTGTTGAGGATGCTGTTTAGTCCATCACCGTTGGAGACTCCCCATGCTGCGTTTAGAGCACATCAGCAAGATTTATCCCACTGGGGAAGTTCTCAAGGACGTGAATTGGGAAGTCAAACCGGGCGATCGCATTGGCCTGGTAGGCGTTAATGGGGCGGGTAAATCGACTCAGCTCAAAATCATCACCGGCAAAGTGGAACCCACCACGGGCAGTGTGGTGCGTGCCCCCAGCCTCAAAATTGCCTACCTGTCTCAGGAATTTGAGGTAGATCCTAGCCACACCGTGCGGGATGAGTTTTGGACTGTCTTCAGAGAAGCCAACGACGTGCAGTCGAAGCTGCATCATATTCCAACCCTGATGGAGCAGGCGGATCCTGACGAACTGGAGCGCCTGATTCACGAGCTAGACAAGCAGCAGCGGCGATTTGAAGCCCTGGGCGGCTATGGCCTGGAAGCTAAGATTGAAAAGATTTTGCCCGAAATGGGGTTTGCCTCAGAGGATGGCGATCGCGACGTTAGCGAGTTTAGCGGCGGTTGGCAAATGCGCATGGGCCTGGGCAAAATTCTGCTTCAAGAGCCCGATGTGCTGCTGCTGGACGAGCCCACCAACCACCTCGATCTGGAAACCATTGAGTGG
>CAYUBC010000416.1:0-4064 GCA_964442885.1 uncultured bacterium
CTGCACACGAGTGAGGATATCCCCCACCCGGCGCGACTCATAAAACTTCAGCGGTAGAGAAATAGCGTGCTTAATAAACCCGCTAACCATGGTCAGGTCTAAGCGGATAGAAAAGTAGGCCAGCAGGTAACTTCGCACCGTCTCCATGATGATGCCCCAGAAGCTGAACAGGAGCAGCCCAGCGGCAAACACATTCAGGGTCGAAGTACTTTTTTGCACCACTACCCGGTCCAGAATAATCTGGGTAAACAGCGGCGTCACCAGGCTAAACAGTTGGATGAGTAGGGAAATGATGATGATCTGCGCTATCAACGGTCGATAGGGCAGCAGTAGCTCCATGTAGCGTCCTAAAGACGCCTGCTGAACATCGACGGATTTAAAGCGCTCTGTAGGCTCTAGCAGCAGCCCATAGCCGGTCCAGTGGCGCTTGAACTCTTCCCTGGAGATCACCTGCTTACCCAGGGCTGGGTCAGCCAGGGTGACCTTGCGGTTGTCAATGGCGTATACCACCACGTAGTGATCGCCTTGCCAGTGGGCAATCCAGGGATTGCGCTGCTCGGCAATGCGGCCCAGGCTGGCGCGCACTGGTCGAGACTGAAAGCCAATATTCTCTGCCGCCCGGGCTAATCCCTTTAGCGATGCCCCGGTCCGCCCAACGTTGGCCTGTTCTCGCAGTAGATTAATCGGCAGCCGCTTGCCCCAGTACCGGGCCACCATAGCCAGGCAGGCGGCCCCACAATCCGATGAACTCTGCTGCTCTACCCAGGGAAACCGATGCAGGCGATCCAGCACCCGACGATGCAGCGGCTTGGGGAAAATCACCTGAGGAGTATGGCGGGGCGGGCTACCCAGAGCCGCTGGCGTTTGGGGAGATGAAGCCGCGGGTCGCGAGCCTGGCAAAGGCTCAGCCACCACGGAGGAGGCTGGCACTACCGGGGGGAAGGGGGACAGGTCTGGCAGAGGGAATGCGTCACCATGCTTTTGCGCAGAGGGATCCAGAGTTAGATCCAGCTCCAGACAAACCTCGCTGGGAATGTGATGAACAATCAGTTCTGTAGCGGTCTGCCAATCTGTGCTGGAGCTGGGTTCTCCAGGCCAGCTTTCACCAATCTGCGGCGGCTGGGGATGTTGCCCCTGGATCTGACCAGCCCGCAGCCAGAACAGGCCGGCTTTATCTTGGCCAAAGGCGTCAACGGAGGTGTGGGCTGGAATGTGGTAATCCACAACCCGGTTGACCAGCGTTCTAATTTTTGGCCCCGACCAGTGCTGCAACGGGCTCAAACAGCGAAAGAAAGCCGTGCGCTGGTAGCTGGCGGTGCGGCTGGCCAGATAGCGCCCTAGCTGAGGACAGCGCTCCAGCCAGCGGGCTAGTGTTTCTGACGGTAGCCGATACACCACTCCGGTATTGCTGGCCATAGCCTGGTAGGGCAACCCGCCATAGTCAAGGAGCAGCTCATCTGCCCCAAACCAGTCGCCAACCGTGAGGGATTGGAGAGTGACCGAGCGATTCACCGCTGGACTCCAACCCAGCAGCCGCACTCGGCCCTGGCCCAGCAGATAAAAATCCTTCAGCGTAGAAGATGCCCTATCGTCATGATGGGCTGGCCAGAGGGTTTCCCCCAGCCGAAATTCCAGCGGCGTAAAAGCGTCTGGGATAAGCAGGAGCAGCCCCGGCTCAACCCCCGCTGCCGCCAAAATCTCAGCAAAGAGCTGCTGAGCCGAGCTTACCGGCCAGGAGAGTTGCGAAGAGGACGGGGAAAGTTGATGTTGACTCATGATGTCTATTCTTAACAAGTACCCTAATTGCAATGACAACGGCTAGGTCAACCCACCCTTGCAGTGCATGATCTGAAAAATATTCCAAGGCGATGTAGCCTGCTCTAAAGCAAGTACGCAGGGCTGAAAGCTCCTATACCAGGGCTATCACGCACCTGACCTGCCTTAATCCCAAAAAAAGCTAAGGTTCAGCAGCAGCAGAACCTTCACCTGGCGAAGTCACTTAAAATGCCTATGTCTTGAAGCCCTTTCAAGACTCAGAAACCACCTGTAAGAAAGGCTTTTAGCGTCACAAAACCGATGACAAAACTTATGCTCTACCACGGCCCATAGAACCTCATAGCAACGAAGTAACTCTACGGATGGACATCATCTACAGAATAGCCCTAGTGGAGTTATGTAACCCGGTATACCAAATAGCTGAATTGTATAACCAAGGTCACGATAACCAGCGGAAAGACCTCTGAACGAGATTTACGTGCTTTCATGGGAACATGACATTCACTCTAAGGGAATTCATCCCCTCAGGCAAGTAACTGGTCATCAGGCTTAACTTAGACGTACAAGTCAGACCTAGATCGTCAAGCTGAGATTTACACGTAGTCAGCCCCTCTTCATAGCAGCTTGATGACATCAGTATTTACACGGGCTAATCTAGAGATAACTTTATCACTCAAGGATGTACATCAGCGCCGTATCCCCCGACTGGCTGTGTCTCCTGGCGAGTGGAGCAGTCTGCTCACGTTAACTACTCAGCCCTCAGGCAATCAGGTGTTAGCAACTACCCACTGATAGCGGCTCGCTATGGTTTATGGTTATGCCCCACCGTATTTCAGGGTAAATCCCTGATTGTGGGTAATTGCTTATACCACTGTGCAGAAGGAGAATTTTCTACCCGACAGCGGTTCTGCAGTCAGCCTAAGCCCGTTTAGAGAGGGTAGACGCTGGTTTTGGCAATCCTCTTAACCCGTCACATCAGCGGGTTAAGGGCGGCTTGTTTGGCTTTGTGTTTACGGTGTTGTCCTTTAAGCGTTCCATTTACAACTATGTATAAGTCAATCCCTGGTCTGTCCTGGTCAACGGTTGCGCTGTCTGCAGTTGCCAGCACCCTGGCACTAACCAGTGCAGCGGAAGCCGCTACTTTTGCTGGGGCCTTCAGCACATTTGAATTTAGCAATTTCTCAAAGTCGCCTGTAACTACCCTGACGGATAGTGATAGCAATACCATTACGATCTCCCCCGGAAGTGGCGATGCTATAGCTAAGGCCGAAGCAGCCGCCTTTTTCAACATTCCAGCCGCTTTAGCTGGCAACGAAATTCTCAACACCGCCGAGGGGGTTGGGTACAGCTACCTGGGTCTGGCGGAAAGCCAGGCCTTGCTCTCTGGGGTCTTTGAGTTAGACGCCCAGGAAACCTTCAGTTTTGATTTCAAAGGAGTATTATCCCTGGCCACCACCATTGACAGTATTGAGGCTGAATCGGCCTTTGCCCTGGGTGGTTTGGGTTTCGCGCTCTTTGGCGAAACTGAATCTCAACCGACAACGCTGTTGGATAGCTTAAACGTGTTCGCTACCCTCACCACCCCAGGAGACAATGATCTCTACGAATTCCTGCTCGCTGGTAATCCTGGCTCTCTAAGCATCAGCCGCTTTGAGCGCCAAACCGGCGGCACAGGGGAGTTCCTGAACCTTGAGTTTCAGGGCAGCTACCGCCGCACCTTCAATGAGCCCACCCGGGTCAGCCTGGTAGAAACGAAAACAGGCGTTGCCGAAGTGCAGGCCGTTCCTGCCCCCAGCCTAATCTGGGGGATGCTCACCTACGGTGGTTTAGGCATTATGGGCAAGTTGCGTAGACGATAATGCTCTAGAACACGGGATAATGCCATAGACCATGGTGTGGCTGAGTGAACGGTGAAATATTTCTTTCTGTCTGATGGTTGGATAACAGGCCGGGTGTGGGAATTCGGCGGTCTGTGGAACGAGTTAGCCTGGCAGCGTAAACCTCACATCCGCCGCCTCAACCTGTCTATCCACGAACAGGGAGAAACCCTCTGGCTCTATCAGGTGGAAGATTCGGTACTGATGGTAGAAGTCAAACCAGAAAGTACAACCCATTCAGCCATTGGCCAGGTTGTGCTAAAGCGACTGATGACCGCCGAACAAGTGATTGAGCGGCTGTGCATCATGCATGAAAGCTGAGCCAAATAGTTGACTTAGGATACTTCTTGGAAAGATTGTTCCTCTGCGTAGGATGGGCAAAGGGCCTTGCCCGTGCCCATCAGGCGATCT
>CAYUBC010000417.1:0-4064 GCA_964442885.1 uncultured bacterium
AGGTCATTTCGTTCTCATGCTGGGACTACTCTTAGAGTTTTCTGCACCACTAAGGAACCCACAAACCAAAAAACCAGGAAATTCTCCCGTGGGAGATAAAGAAAGATTGGCTTGGGGGGCCGAGTAGTTGTTCAGATAACTGCTGTCCTTGCGCCAGCCGACGCGATCGCAGAACTCATACCAACTCTTATCACCCGGATACTTCCCATCCAGCTTGGCACCACACTCCACATAAATTTGCTTCTGCACACTAAAGCCAAATTTACCCTGGCTATATTTCACCCACAGCCGGTCAATCGTCCGCAAATCCGCACAGGGAAAGTTCAGCAATTCATCGCTACTGAACCACTGGACAGGTTTTTTGCCCACGGCGCGAATCATCAACTTGTAGGTTTCGTCGTCAGCGGCGCGCCAGTCCTGGGCTTTGAGCAGGTCGCGCAGGCGGGTGTAGTCAATCCCCTTTTCTGATTTCAGCTCTATCTCAAAATCTGTTGTTGTAAATTTTCCGTAATGAGCTAACAAAGCACCTGCAAATCTAAGGGGGCTGAACTTTGGCAGCGGCTTCCGTTTGTAGTTTCTGCGCCTCTGCCGCTGATCGCTTCTGGCGTTCGGCTTCAGCGGCCTGCTTTTTACGCTCGGCCTCGGCTAGTTCTTGCTGTTTGCGTTGGGCCTCAGCTTCTGCCTGGCGTTGCCGCTCAGCCTCGGCTTGGGCCTGTTGCTGCTGTGCTTCTCGCTGTTGTTGGAGCTGCTGAATGGTTTTGAGTAGACCTTCGGCCACGTTGGTGCAAGCGTCATCTTGGTCGGCCCATTTGGCAATAGGCAAAGCATTTTTGGGTAGGGCCTGCAATTGCCCCAGGGTCATTGCTCCAACGAGCACAGACTGCCACACGCACGCACGCAGAATGACTGGAATAACACAGGCATCGCCCGCACAATGGCGCTCTATAGCTCTGGTTAGCTCAACACTGCAACAATACTCAGACTTGATAAAGTCAATGCTGATTAGCAGCAGAATGATCTCGGCATTTTCCAGGTTTTTCTTGATTTGTGGCTCCCACTCTTCCCCTGGGGTAATGCAGCCATCGTACCAACGGCTAATTAGCCGACTGCGCAGGAGGGGGTCTAAATGCCCCATTAAATCCTGCATCAGGGCTTCGTCTTTTCTAGAGTAAGAGAAAAATTATAGATACGGGCTCCGCCATAGAAAAGTGCCTGTGCTGCCTGGATTATGCCTATGATAACCCCGACGGAGAAAGACCTCGGAGGTCTTCGAGACCTCCGAGGTCTTCAGACTAATCAGGATACCAAAACATCCCCTTGATGCCTTCGGGATCGGGCATGAAGCCCAGCCCCTTGTAGAACTCCACCACCTGGGGGTCAGCAAACAGCGTTACATTGCTGATGTCTTCGCTACGCAGCTTCTTAATCACCTGCTGCATCAGCTCTTTGCCCAGCCCTCGGCCCTGAAACTCGGGATGCACGACCACATCCCAAATGGTGGCGTTGAAGGCGTGGTCAGAGGTGGCCCGCGAAAACCCAATCAATCGCCGTCGGGTGCCACGCTGTTCCCACATGGTCACCACCAGATAGCTGTGTTGAATCGCCTTTCTGACCTTGCGGATGGGGCGTCTGGCCCAGCCTACGGCATTACAGAGCTCTTCCAGTTCGTAGAGGTCAATGTCGCGGTCGGTGCTGAAGATAATGGAGTACCCTTCCCGCTGTTCAGGAATAGCCTCTAGAACGGTCCCTGAAGGCCCCGATTCTCCTGGTGAAGCACCATCGGATCCAATAAAAAGACTTTTCCAAAAACCCATGCAGGCGTTGCTAGATAACTTGAGAAGATACGTAATCTAGTTCTAGTCTAAGGCAGAAGTGAGATTGAGGAAAGCGCTATTTGCCTAGCCATAACCTGTTCTTAGTATATCGTCTTACGTTAGCCGTGGCCTCATCCAGGCGGCTTAGGCGGGTTGGGGCGTCTAACTCTCTCTGCTGAGGATAAGCCGGTAGACTCAACCTTAGGAGGAGAGCGCCATACAGCCGTAGGTAACCCCCCAAGCTGTATTCCGGATAGTCTATAGGATGGCCGGTTGACCTCATATCGCAGATGTTAGCGTTACTTCAATGGAGTTCCTGTTCTCAAACATGGCCGCTGGCTTAACCCCTTCCACTGTAGAGCTACTCAAGCGCTTTAACCGCACCTTCCCGCAGTTCTATGAGCAATTTGTCAGTAGTGAAATTCAGGTGCAGAATCTCCGGCTGGCCTATCAACTGTATCGACAGCAGAAGGCCGTCATTGCGATTAAGCCAGAGGGCAACAAAAGCGCGCTGTATTTTGTCTATCGCAATCAATCCTTTCTGCTGAGCGATATTTTTGGTGTGCTCGCCGCCTACGGCCTGACCATCCACAACCTCAGCTTGTACGGGCAGATCTCCTCTCCCAGGCTGGTGTTCATTAAGCTGGTGGTCTCTCGCGGGGGCAAAGCCTTGACCTCGCAAACCGCTGAGAACGTCTGTCGGGCTATTCAAGAATCTCTGGCGGGGCGGTTTGAAGTGGAAGAGATGCTGTCTGTGGAATTTAACCTGGACACTGGACTAGACGGTGTAGAAACTGAGTTTTATGTCGATCCAGTGTTTCATCTACCGGCCCTACTTATTGAAGCCAACAACCAGCCCAAGTTGCTTTACAAAGTCATGCATGCCGTGTGGCAGGAAGACCTGCTGGTTGTTAATGCCAATTTGCTGGTGTGGCGGGGCCGCACCCGACTGCTGCTTTATCTGCTTGGCCCCAATGAGAACTTAATTCCCGAATATTTAGGCCATAAAATTGCCGAGGGAATACGCTATCGGCTCATGGGCTAGAGTAGGATCAAGGTATGCCCACCACCACTGTTTTTGGCGTTCCCCACTATTACGAATTCATAGCAGACCAGGCGGCAGTGCCCCTGGTTTTTGTTCATGGCTGGTTACTGAGTCATAAGTACTGGCAACCTGTGATTAGCCAGTTAAGGCCACACTGCCCCTGCCTGGTTTACGATTTGCGAGGGTTCGGGCAGTCGCGCGACGGCCTAGCTCATTTCCTACCGGGCCTTCCCCTGGCTGCCCAGGCCCTCAAATCTAGCCTTTCACCCTACGGGCTGGCTGCCTACGCCCGCGATCTGGCCGCCATGCTGCGGCAGCTAGACCTGGGGCCAGTCTGGCTGGTGGGTCATTCCCTGGGCGGTAGCATTGCCCTTTGGGCCGCCTACTGTTACCCCGAACAAGTTAAAGGGGTGATTTGCCTGAATGCGGGCGGCGGCATTTATATTCAGCGAGAGTTTCAGCAGTTTCGCCAGGTCGGGCAGCAAATTGTGCGCTGGCGAGCGGCCTGGCTGCGCTATGTGCCGCTTCTCTCCCTTGCCCTTACCCGTGCTACCGTGGCCCAACCGCTGGCCTACCACTGGGGCCAGCAACGCCTGAGAGACCTGCTGGAAGCCCATCCCGATGCGGCCCTGGGGGCACTGCTGGAATCCACCACAGAGCACGAAGTCCACCTTCTGCCCCGGGTGGTAGCCTCCCTAGAGCAGCCAGTGTATTTCCTGGCAGGCCGTCAGGATCCTGTGATGGAGCCCAAGTTTGTGAATCATCTGGCTGGCTACCTGCCCGCCACCAGCACCGGCCAAGACACCGTTATTGAACTGGCCAACTGTGGGCACATGGCCATGCTAGAACAGCCCCAGGTAGTTGCCAAAACCATTCTTGACCTGGTTCAGCCTGAGTGAGCACTATCACCTGAGCACTATCACCAAACCTCGCTAACTCTTCTACCTGTGGCGTAGAGCAGTTAACAAGCTTAATCCTGATGCGCCGGGCCGTAGACAATGGCAAGACGATTTAAAGCTTTGGCCGGGCCGCTTAAGCCAACGGTGGCCGCTTAACCGTTTAATTGCCCAAATTGGGACGGTGACCTGGCGCGCAAGGACGTTTCAGCCAGGGTTGCAGAGGTGTCCCAAGCCAAGGGGCGATCGCTATAACCGGAAAAACTTTTCATTTAAAACAAAAGAGATGCCGACGACTGGCCGTGTTTC
>CAYUBC010000418.1:0-4064 GCA_964442885.1 uncultured bacterium
AGAAGGTAGAAGGTAGAAGGCAAAAGGCAAAAGGTAATCTGGAGGACAGCGAGCAGATCGGATAGTCACAGGCTTTTCCCGTCCTGGCTCCTGTCCCTTAACTTCTGACTCCTGACTCCTAACCCCGCATCCTACCGGCAAATTGTAAGGGACTCATAGCCTCCCGGTACCTTGCGTCTTTTACCCGCCTCAGCTTATAACTTTCTTACAACTTCAGGCCATGATGGGCATCTGGCCATTTCTTAGCCGCCTATGGTGAACTCCGACCTTGAAAAGTACGCCTGTCTCCGAGCCCTGGCGGCAGTGGCTAATCTTGACGGCGACCCGACTCCCCTGGAGTTTGAGGCATTTCTCGCAGCCCTTAGCAGCTTTCAACCCTTACCGCTGGGGATGACCCCAGAGCGGCTGCTGGCTGAGGTTAACGAAGCCAGCCTCGCCAAGCAACTGCCTTTGATTACTACCCCAGATCTCCAGCAGCAGCTCTATCGCGGGGCCTACGGCATTGTGCGCTCCAAGGGCATTAATCCCCAGGAAGCTGAGATGTTGGCTGGTATGCGAGAGGCGTTTCAGTTTTCCCCTGAACTGGCTCTGGCTCTGGGCAAACAACCGCTGGTAGCGGTGGCCTCTGGCAGCGCCCTGAACTCGTCCCTGGTGGGGATGGCCGCCCTGATTGGCCGCGAGGGAACGGTGCGCCGCTTGATTTTTGACTATGCTCTGGGGGCCGCCATCGTTGGACTAGTGCCGATTCGGGGGGGCGGCACCCTGGAACTCAAGCTGCTGATTGTGTTAGGGCTAATCCTCAAAATGAGCTGGGACATTCGCAACCTCTGGGGTAGGCCCACCGGCCAGGATCCCCTGGCGGTGATTGGCAATATGTTTGGCTTTCTGGCGGCGGTTTTAGTGGGGGGGTTGGCCTGGGCCACTCTGGTTGGCCTGGGGGTGGTAATTCCCTATGTCGGAGCCTTTGCCAGGGCGGCTGGTTTTGCCACGGCAACGTGGATTGCCGGGCAGTCGGTCAACCAGTTCTACACCAGCCAAAAGCGCCCGGATATAGTGGCCTTAAAGCGGGCCTTTCCCAACCTCATGCCGACAGAACTCCCTCGGAGCACTGATTATGAATAAGCTGAAGCGCCGTCAGTTATTGCTAGGCGGAGTCGCGGCGGGGACTGCCACCACCCTGGGCACCGAGTACCTACGGCGAGAGCGTGCCGCCGCTCGCCAGGCCGCCATTGACAGCTATGCCGCCGCTTTCTACGATCCCGACGACATCATCCAGGCGGCGGTTACTGGCGACACCCGCATGGTGGAAGAGTTTCAGGCCATTCAAGCCTCAGCGGTGTTTCCGCCGCCGCCCATGGCCTACAACCGAGACATCTCTAAACGGCTGATTTTGCTCAGTCGTCTGGCCACCCAGCAGTACATTACCGGGCGCAACGACTCTACCTACGACGGCAATCTGCAACAACTGCTGGACTACGAGCCCAGCCTCGACAAGTACCGCCTGGTGGCCAACTTTAGGGGGCAAGAGCGCCAGGTCAACGATGAAATTGAACTGCAAGTACCCCAGGAGGTGATCGATGACCCCACGCTGCTCAACGACCCCACTGCCCTGGAAGACACCCTGACCCAAACCGAAGGGGCGATCCGCACGGGGGTGACGGCGGCGGTTAAGGTGGGCCGTCAAATTGAAGTGTTCTACGGCTTTTTGCTGGAATCCGATGACGACAGCATTCTAGTGTTTCGCGGCACCCAGCGCACCGCCGAATGGCTCGGCAATGTCTACGCGGTTCAGCAGAATTACCTCAATCCCAATACTGGCGAATCTCTGGGGCGCATCCATACCGGCTTCCGCCGCATTGCCGACAGCATTATCAACCCCCTGGCCATAGATGCCGTTCAGCAGATTAACCCCAATAAGCCCTGCTACGTATCCGGCCATAGCCTGGGGGCGGCGCTTGCCACAGTTCTGGCTCTGGATATTGCCCTGGCGGTGCCCGTGCTGCAACCCAACCTCCAGGTCTATGTGTATGCGACGCCACGGGTAGGTAATCCCGAATTTGCTCGCAGCTACGCTCAAATTCTGCCGAATACCTTCCGCATCACCAACCTGGCCGACAGCTTCCCCATGATGCCCCCGACCAAGCTGCGGGCTGAGTTTGTGCATGTGGGAGAAGAGTGGTCATTCATTACCCAGGCGGGCGATGTTTTGCCCAACCACATTGTGGATACCTACCGCCGGGCCGTGAATGCCGAGGCAGAAACCAATCAAAGCCGGGCTTTTCCGCTGAGTGGGGTGGCCTAGGCTGGGGGCAGAACTGATGGAACCCCAGCCTCTCAGGTTGTCCGCTGGGCAGGTGGCCAGGGTTTTGGCTGGCTGTTTTCCACCCAACCTCAGTAGATCACAAAGTCCTTGCCAGCCCTCTCCCCCAGCCCCTCTCCCAGGGCAGGAGAGGGGAGCCGAAAACTACTTCAAAGTCCCTCTCCCAGGGCAGAAGAGGGATTTAGGGAGGGGGCTAACTCAAGGCAAGACCCCTTGTTTTCGATCTACCCAGCCCCAATGGCATAATGAAAGCCAGGCCGAACTGCGGAGGACTCTGTCGCATGGTTGACATTACCGGGCTAAGTTCCGAGCGCATCATCTACCCCGACTGTGATGGCCAACCGATGACCGAAAGCGACGCCACCCGCGACTACTTGCTCTACTGTGTTGAAGTGTTGCGGCTGTATTTTAAGAGTCGCCCCAATGTGTATGTTTCCGGCAATTTGTTCATTTACTACGAGGAAGGCAACCCCAGAGCCTCCATTTCGCCTGATGTGTTTGTGATTTTTGGAGTAAGCAGCCGCAAACGCCGCAGCTACAAAGCCTGGCAGGAGAGCGGCAAACTGCCAAACTTCGTGCTGGAAATTACCTCGCGCACCACCAAGCGGCAAGACGAAGAAGAGAAACCCCGCCTGTACGCCAGCCTGGGCGTGGAAGAATACTTCCAGTACGATCCCACTGCCGATTACCTCGTTCCTCAACTGCGCGGTTCTCGGTTAGGCGATCGCGGCTATCAGCCCTTGCCTATGGAAACTACGCCAGCGGGCATTCCCTACATCCACAGCCAAATTTTGGGGTTAGATTTGCAACTGCATTCTCCCTATGGGGAATTTGGCCTGGGGATTGTTCCTATTGCCCAAGCCCTGCGCTTTTATGACCCCACAACGGGCAGCAAACTCCTCAGCCGAGAGGAAGTCGAACAGGTGCGCGCTGCCCTGGAGCAGGAAAAAGACTTGCTCCAGCAAGAACGTGACGCCGCCCAGCAAGAACGTGACGCCGCCCAACAGGAACGCGATGCCGCCCAGCACCGGGCCGAAGCACTCGCGGCCCGATTGCGAGAGCTGGGTATTGACCCAGAATAACCACGGCCTGGCTGGGGGCCAGCAGGCGGCGTCAGGCTAGGGGACGTTGCCCCGGAAGACCAGTTCGGCAGGGCCGGTCATATAAACCCGGTTGTCCGTTGCTGACCATTCAATGTGCAGGGGGCCACCGGGCAGCTCAATGGTAGCGGCGCGATCGCACCGATTATTGAGCACCCCAGCCACCAGAGTGGCGCAGGCTCCGGTGCCGCAGGCCAGGGTAATGCCCGCGCCTCGCTCCCACACGCGCATTTTCAAATAGTCGGGCCGCACCACCTGAATGAACTCTGTGTTAATGCGCTTAGGAAAGGCGGGATGATGCTCAAACTGGGGGCCGAGGGTTTCCAGTGCAACGGCGGCCACATCCTCCACAAAGGTGATGCAGTGGGGATTGCCCATACTCACACAGGTCACAGACCAGGTTTGGCCCGCCACGGTGAGGGGCACAGCCACCACCTTTTCTGCCGCCGGGGCCAGGGTGGTGGGAATTTCCCCCGCCAGCAGGTAGGGTGGCCCCATATCCACCGTGACCTGACCATCGGGTTGCAGGGTTGGGGCTATGACCCCGGCCAGGGTGTGGATGCGGTAGGTGTGGGGAGCCTGGGGAGCCTTGCCGTCAGCAGTTTCCAGGGTTTCTAGAAACTTGGCCAGACAGCGAATGCCGT
>CAYUBC010000419.1:0-4057 GCA_964442885.1 uncultured bacterium
CCCAGGGCGTAAGTCGCCTGCTGGGCAACGTCAAGGTCCACATCCCACAGGCAAGGTTCCAGGGCGGCAAGCCACTGATCTGGGCTGAGTTGCTTCTGCAAGTTCACCCAACCACGAAGGGCAGCCAGCCGCACGGGTTTAGACACATCGCTGAGTGCCTGGGCGATTATCGGCTGCAAAGCCGGCTTGGCAAACTGCCCCAGCGCCTCAACCACAGCGGCCTTGAGCTGGCCTTGGGTCCAGGAAACAGCGTGCAGCAGGGGGGCCATGGTATCGGGGTGATGAATTTGAGCCAGGGTATAGACCGCATCAAAGCTGTGGGTTGAATGGGGTAACAGGTCTGCCAGCGGCCCGATTGCCGAAGGGCCGATCTGGATGAGAGCCTCCACCGCAGCCTGGCGCAGGTCGTCATCGGCGCTGGTGCAGAGCAGATTGACCAGCACCGCCATTACCTCCGGGCGGTCAAAATTGCCCAGACTGCGAGCCGCAAACCAGCGAATTTCCCAGTCTAGGCTGTCGTTTTGCACCAGGGCCAGCAAGTCTACTAGGGCCTGCTCCCCCAGCCCTGCTAGCTGCTTGGCGGCATCCCAGCGATCGTGAAAATTACCGCTGTCTAGCCCCAGCCCAGCACCTAAGCCAGCCTGAACTGGCCGCAGGTGCGCACTATCTTGGGCTTGAGCAGGAGGATCAAAAAAATTTAACACGAACTATCTCCATGGGCAGGGGATAACAGGCTCAGGGCGCTCACAAGTGCTAGAACAGCATTTTTTTGCCGCGTGAGGTAAGGCTATGGCCTGGAAATTAAGGTTGTGTGGCGATCCTCACTAGCTTCAAAAACGCTTTAGCAAAGATCAGGTAGGTCTACCAGGTCGCTTCTCTATTCATAGCCGATAATACCGCGCAACTATGCAGGTCACGCAAGGGGCATCTGCATGACCTGCATGTTCTCAAAGAAAGCGTAGTGCGATATACAAAATCACTATAAACCTCACGTTTATGGTGATCACAGTTAAACCCAGACGCCTAGACTCGCAAGCCGCGTGACCGCAAAGCTAACAGTTTGGGTAGTGAGACTATGCAGATATACAAACCGGTAGATTATCCATGGTGATTTAGTAAGTGGATGACTGGGCTGCGATTTGTGAACTTACTTGTTATTAAGGCGGTGGGCCTGTGACTGTTTCCATAGATAGGGCTAACGAAGTAGCGAATGCCAAGCTCAACAAGTTTGAGAAATTCAAAGCCGAAAAGGATGGGCTCTCGGTCAAACAGGAGCTAGAACACTTCTCTCAGATCGGCTGGGAAGCGATGGATGAAACCGACTTAACCCATCGATTAAAGTGGCTGGGCATCTTCTTCCGACCGGTTACCCCAGGCAAATTTATGCTGCGCCTGCGCCTGCCCCATGGCGTTCTCAACGGCTTTAAGGCGCGTACCCTGGCAAACATTATTCAGCGCTACGGTGACGATGGCAGTGCTGACATCACCACCCGCCAAAATATTCAGCTACGCGGCATTTTGCTGGCCGATATTCCAGAGATTTTTCGTCAACTCGAGGCTGCGGGCCTGACCTCCATTCAGTCAGGTATGGACAATGTCCGCAACATTACCGGCTCCCCCGTTGCCGGAATTGACGCTGGCGAACTCATCGATACCCAGGGCCTGGTTCGCAAAGTGCAGGACATGATCACCAACAATGGTGAAGGTAATCCCGAATTTACCAACCTGCCGCGCAAGTTCAACATTGCCATTGAGGGCGGACGCGATAATTCCGTCCATGCCGAAATCAATGATATCGCCTTTGTCCCCGCCTATCGGGAGGGGGTGTTGGGGTTTAATGTGCTGGTCGGAGGCTTTTTCTCTGCCCGTCGGTGCGAACCGGCGATTCCCCTGGATGCCTGGGTGCCCCCCGATGACAGCGTAGTGGAACTCTGCCGGGCCATTTTGGAGGTTTACCGCGACCACGGGCCACGGGTTAACCGGCAAAAAGCCCGGCTAATGTGGCTCATTGATGACTGGGGTATGGCAAAGTTTCGGGAAGCGGTAGAGGCGGCCTACGGTCACCCTCTGCTGACAGCGGCAGCCAAGGATGAGATTGACTGGGACAAGCGCGACCACATCGGCATCTATCCTCAGAAACAGCCTGGGCTCAACTATGTGGGGCTGCACGTGCCCGTCGGTCGCCTGCAAGCGTCAGATTTCTTTGACCTGGCCCGGTTGGCCGAGGTCTACGGTAGCGGCGAACTACGATTAACCGTAGAGCAAAACGTGATTATTCCCCACGTGCCTGACTCGCGCTTGCCAGTGCTGCGGCAAGAGCCACTGCTGGAGAAGTTTTCCCTTAATCCGCCAGCCCTGACAAGATCGCTGGTGTCCTGCACGGGCGCTCAGTTCTGCAACTTTGCCCTGGTCGAAACCAAACAGCGCGCCGTGACCCTGGCCCTGGCCCTGGATGCTGAATTAAGCCTGCCCCAGCCGGTTAGAATCCACTGGACGGGTTGCCCCAACTCCTGCGGTCAGCCTCAGGTTGCCGATATTGGCCTGATGGGAACCAAAGTGCGCAAGGACGGCAAAACCGTTGAAGGGGTGGATATTTTCATGGGCGGCAAGGTCGGCAAAGACGCCCACCTGGGCGAAAAAGTTCAGCAGGGGGTGCCCTGTGATGAACTTCATGAGGTGTTGACGACCCTGCTGATTGACCACTTCAAGGCTCAGCCCCGCACCGCTGACGACGCCAACAACGGACGAGGCAGCGTAACCCTGGTAGAGTAAGCCCCTGGTAGGGTGCATCCGCCGGTAGGGTGCATCCGCCGGTAGGGTGCATCCGCCGGTAGGGTGCATCCGCGCCAGCGATGCACCCCCCCAAGAAAACCCACGCCAGCCACGCCACCCCGCGCCACCCACGCACCCGCAAAAAAATGCCCCGACGCAAGATCTCGCGCCAGGACACACAGTTTGCATTAATTACCTGAAGCCTAACATAAGATTTTCCACTTTCTACCTTTGTTAAGCCCTATGACTGCTCCTGCCAAAACCCTATGTCCCTACTGCGGCGTGGGCTGCGGCCTGGAGGTATTGGCCCAACCCCAAGGTGTGGCTAGCGATGGCCCGCAGCCTGTAAACCGCTGGCTGACGCGAGGTGATCGGGCGCATCCCTCCAGCCAGGGGATGGTCTGCGTTAAGGGGGCCACGGTGGCCGAATCACTGGATAGCGATCGCCTGCTCTATCCGATGCTGCGCCAGAGTTTAGAGGCCCCTTTCCAGCGGGTGTCCTGGGAGGTGGCCCTGGATACGCTGGTAGAGCGGATTCAAACGGTCGTTAATACCCAGGGCTCAGAGAGCATTTGCGTCTATGGCTCAGGCCAGTTCCAAACCGAGGATTACTACATAGCCCAAAAGCTGGTCAAAGGCTGCCTGGGCACTAACAACTTTGATGCCAACTCGCGGCTCTGTATGTCCTCAGCGGTATCGGGCTATCTGCAAAGCTTCGGGTCTGATGGGCCGCCCTGCTGCTACGACGATTTAGAAGCCACCGATTGTGCCTTTTTGATTGGTACCAACACCGCCGAGTGCCATCCCATCGTGTTTAACCGGCTGCGGAAGCACCATAAACGCAATCCCCAGGTCAAGCTAATTGTAGTTGACCCCCGCTGCACCGACACCGCCAAGGACGCCGACCTCCACCTGGCGATTCACCCCGGCACCGACATCACTTTGCTTAACGGCATTGGCCATCTACTCCTGCGCTGGGGTGCCCTTGATCAGCCTTTTATTGACCGTTCTACAGACGGCTTTAAGGATTATGTAGAAGTTCTGCGCCACTACGAGCCTGCCATCGTAGCCGAGCGCTGCGGCATTGAGGAGTCAGCCCTGGAGATTGCCGCCCGCAGTTGGGCCAAGGCTAAAGCTGTCCTGTCTCTCTGGTCGATGGGGCTAAACCAGTCCTCCGAGGGCACTGCCAAGGTCTGTTCCCTGATTAACTTGCACCTGATGACCGGCAACGTGGGCCGACCGGGAGCCGGGCCGTTTTCCCTGACGGGGCAGCCCAATGCCATGG
>CAYUBC010000420.1:0-1726 GCA_964442885.1 uncultured bacterium
TCAGGCCGTCCTTGGCCCACTCAATGTCCATGGGGCTGTAGGTGCCCCGCAGTTGGGTGTAGTGGTCTTCGATGGTGCAGGCCCAGTGGGCCAACTGGAGGATGTCCTGGTCATCCAGGGCAAAGCGGTGGCGATCGGCCAGGGGCACGGGCTCATTTTTGGTGAGGTCGGTGCCGGTGGTGTCGTAGACCATGCGCAGCGCCTTGGTGCCGAGGCGTTTGTTGAGAATGGGGCAATGGCCGGTCTTCAAGGTCGGCTTGAACACCACGTATTCATCGGGGTTGACGGTGCCCTGCACCACGTTTTCCCCCAGGCCGTAGGCGGCGGTAATCAGCACGGCGTTTTGGAAGCCGGTTTCGGTGTCAATGGAGAACATCACCCCGGAAGTGGCCAGGTCAGAGCGCACCATGCGCTGAATGCAGACCGACAGCGCCACCTCAAAATGGTCGAAGTTCTTGGTGGTGCGGTAGGAAATGGCGCGATCAGTAAAGAGCGAGGCGTAGCATTGTTTGCAGGCAATTAGCACCGCCTGGTCGCCATAGACATTGAGGTAGGTTTCTTGCTGCCCGGCAAAGCTGGCATCGGGTAAATCTTCAGCGGTGGCGCTGGAGCGGACGGCCACATCGACTTCAGTGTAGGTGTGATCGCGCAGGCAGGACTCGTCACCCAGACAGAGGTTTTGCCCCGCCATCTCACACATGCGGTGGTAGGCGCTGAGAATGGCGGCTTTGAGATCATTGGGGAAGGTGGCATTGAGGATTAGCGATCGCGCCTTCCGCCCCCGCCGTCGCAACTCCATGACATCGCTGACATCAAAGCCGCTCAGCACTTCTCTGAGCTGGGCATCCAGGCCAGTATGCTCAATAAAGTAGCGGTAAGCATAGGCAGTGGTGGCAAAGCCGGGGGGAACACGAATCCCTTGCGGGGTTAACTGTTGAATCATTTCCCCCAGAGAGGCATTTTTACCGCCTACTAGAGGAATATCTTCCAGGCGAACATCATCTAGCCAAAGTACCAGTTCTTGCTCCCGACTCAACGCTTGGGGCGCAACTGCAGCGGTAACAACCATACGTTAGCCTCCTGTAACAACTGGAGCGGTGAAGCGATCCTGCTGGGGATCACGGCAATAGTCCTAATTCAATGCTAGGAAGTGGCGAGATCAGGCTACAAGGGTTGCTAACGTTTCGTATTCTGGCGCAACGGATATACACACTCAACCCAACTCACATCGCGCAGTAGCAAACTCTGGCCCAGGGGCACAGCAATTTGGCGTAGCTCAAGGGTGACCATGGGCGCTTCCACCAGGAAGGAACAGAAGCTTGACATCGCTAGCGTCTACGACGGCCAGCCTACCCATTCTATCGATGACCAATGGGCGCTATTCTCTAGGGTCTGTCATCAATGAGCGGCTGATGGCCCAGAAATCAACGGCCACAGCCCCTAGCCTGGTTTTTAAGGCGGGCGTGGCAATGCTTATAGCAAAAGGCGTCTGGTCGTAATTGAGGACACGCCCTAGGAGGGGCGTTCAGCCCAATCTGGAAGCGGCCAGGGTAGGATAAAACAGCGTTTATGCAGAACGATCGCACCATGACGTTGAGTTTGGGTAACGGATTATTCTCCAGGGCGGCGGCTCAGCTAGCCCTGGCCACTACCGTGGGGCTACTGGCCACCGTGGCGATGGATGCCGGGATGGCTGGCCCTGCTGTCGCCCAGGTGGTCACCCAGA
>CAYUBC010000420.1:1736-4042 GCA_964442885.1 uncultured bacterium
CGCCTCGGATCCTGCCCCCCAGCCCGAAGCTGCCGAAGACAGCCTACCAGAACAGCCCGCCACCCCTGTAGACCTGGCTAGCTACACCTACGAAGACCTTTTTTCCATTGGCTTTCCCGATGGGTGGCAGGTCACTGAGCAAGCCGCCTCTCCCCAGCTCACCGCCCTGGCCCCAGCCACCGAAGCTGCCACAGCCATGCGTACCGAAGTGACCTGGCATGAGGCCCCGCCCAGAGAAATCGTCCCCCAAGCCTTGCAGACCATTCAAGACAACGGCTACACCGTCGCCCGCTACGACGCCATTAATGTTGACAACACCACGGCTCTACGGATCTGGCTGACTGACCTGCCCGAAGCGGGCCTGCCCAACGCCTTTATGACCTACGTGGGTTACCCAAATGCTACAGCGGTGATTGTTAGCTACTACGGCACTCAAACCTCTGATTTGGATAATCTGCTCAGTGGCATCCACCAATCCTTCCAGCGGTTGGGCGAAAAAGAGTAGAGCCGGGTCATTTTTTGCCTTAGCATGACAGTAGGGTGTGCAACAGAGACGATGTTGGCCTTCCGGCCTTGGCGCTGCGGCTAACCAACTAGCAGTGTCAATTGACACAGGGGAATTCCGTGAAAATTGGAGTCATGGGTACTGGGTTGATGGGCGCTCCTATCGCCCTGCGTCTGCTCTCCTCGGGGCATCGGGTATGGGTTTACAACCGCACTCAGGAGCGTCTTAAGTCCCTGGAGTTGGCCGGCGCTACGGTTTGTAAAACGCCCCTGGCAATGGCCCAATCCGTAGACGCCATTGTTTTGATGTTGACCGATTATCAGGCCATTCAGTCTCTCCTGTTAGAGAATCCGGCGCTCCCATCAGCCAAGGCAACGGCGGCGGCTCTGGCAGGCTGCACCATCATTCAAATGGGCACCATTGCCCCGGCGGAAAGCCAGAAGTTGGCCCAGGACTTTACCCAGGCAAATGCCAACTATCTAGAAGCCCCAGTATTGGGCAGCATTCCTGAAGCTAAAAATGGCAAGCTGATCGTCATGGTGGGGGCCGAGGCCGAGCAGTATGACCGCTGGCGTCCGCTGCTGGCGGATTTGGGAACATCGGTTTACCACGTTGGCCCAGTGGGCATGGCTGCCGCCCTCAAGCTGGCCATGAACCAACTGATTGGCTCCCTAACGGCGGCCTTTGCCCAAAGTTTAGCCCTGGTGCAGCGATCGGGCCTGGATGTGGATACCTTTATGGAGGTCGTGCGCCAGAGTGCCCTCTACGCGCCTACCTTCGATAAAAAACTTCAGCGCATGCAAAGCCGCAACTTTGTCGATCCCAACTTTCCTACCAAGCACTTACTTAAGGATATGGGCCTGTTTATCGCGGCGGCCCAGGCGGTTGGGGTGAATACGCTACCCGCCGAAAGCGTCTGCCAGATTGTGGCCGAGGCGGTAGAAGCCGGGTTTGCCGATGATGATTACGCCGCGCTGTTTAACCTCATTAACCCTGAGCAATAATCCCTGAGCAATAATCCTGAGCAATAGTCCATGAGACAGGTTCGCGCAGTCGTGTATGGCGTAGTGCAGGGGGTAGGGTTTCGCTACTACACCCAGCAGGTGGCCCAGCAGCTTGGCATCGTGGGCTTTATACGAAACCTGGTGGATGGCAGCGTTGAGATTGTGGCCCTTGGCACTGAGGCCCAGGTGCAGGCTTTGTTAGATTGGGCTCACCAGGGGCCAGCCAGCGCCCGGGTCAGCCGGGTGGAGGTGGTTCCCTGGACAGGCTCAAACCAGTTTGACGACTTCACTGTAGAACGATGAGCGGATCGCCCCTGGGCATGGCAGAAACAGGTCGGATTGTGCAAATCAACCGCTCCGATGGCGGCGTACCGAAGCTGCCCGTTCTCCAGGCCCAGGTGACGGTGGCTGGCATCGTGGGCGATCGCCAGCGCCACCTCAAGTACCACGGCGGCCCCGACCGCGCCCTCTGCCTCTGGTCGCTGGAGGTGATCACCACCCTACAGCAGGAGGGCCACCCCATTGCCCCCGGCAAAGCCGGAGAGAACCTTACCCTGGCCGGGTTAAACTGGGCCACCCTGGGGCCGGGTAGCCAGCTTCAATTGGGCGAAACCGTGCAGATTGAAGTAACCGACTATGCCGTCCCCTGTCGGCAAACGATGCGGTGGTTTAGCGATCGCCGCTTTAGCCGCATTAGCCAGACCCACTACCCCGGCAGCAGCCGACTCTATGCCAGAGTGCTGCGGGAGGGTGTCTTGAAGCCAGGCGATCGAGCCCTGGTGCAGCAGTCTTAAGTC
>CAYUBC010000421.1:0-4028 GCA_964442885.1 uncultured bacterium
ATCACCAGTCTAAGCACAGTTATGAGTCCGAGCAGCAGGTTATTGAACTGGCTGAAGTAGACGGATAAGCCATAAACGTCTTGACCAGCACCGAAAGGCCATAGACAGAATTACAGAATTGCCGTACATAGAATTAGGGTCTGCAATGGTAACTCGACCGGGCCAGGTAGATCCGATTATCCAGATAGATTGAATTACCAGGAACGTCACGCTCGCTGGAGAAAAGCCTCTGGGCAAAACCTCAGCAGGCTACATCACGACATTATCCTCAGCCACCGCTGGAACCTCAAAGTTGGCATGTTTGGCCATCAATTCTAAAAACTTGCAGGTGCTGCGGTCGGGTTCATAGACGCCATTTTCCCACTCGCTGACGGTTTGGCGGCGCACTCCCATCTGGTTGGCAAACTCTAGCTGGGTCAGGCCCATGTGCTTCCGCAGGGCACGAATCGCATCCTGCTGCCAGATAATTTTGCCGTCCCTGGTTTGAATTTTGTAGTGGGATTTGTACTTACAAAAGGTGACCTTTTTCTGCCCAATATCCACATCTTCGACATGATAGCCGGCCTTGACCCAGGCTCCAGATTGCAGAGCGGTTGCCGTATCGCGGTTACTCCACCAATTTTTGCGGTCGTGGGCCGATGCCGGTAGTCCACCCCCTAACATGGCTTCAATCTCTGCAAAGGTAAGCACTACTTCATCCTGGTTAACGCTTTGCAGGTGATCAAAGAGAGGGTAGTATTTACTGCCGGGTTTCATGGGTAAGCCTAGTTAACCTTGTCCAAAGCTAGAGGGCAGGTCGTGCGTCTAGAAACGCCACAATTGCCAATCTGAACTTGACGTGACGCCAACGCCCAGACAGGAAGAATCCGCTTCCCTATAATGCCTGAAAAGAGGTGAGTAGAAACACCCTGAGACCAGGGTGATCCCACCAAGGAAACCGGACGGCCAAGGTTTGTAAACCAGACTTAAAACCGCACGGCGGGCAGCAGAAATCCCTGACTTCCCACCTCTGCTTATCCACAGCAAGGGGTGCCCATTACTCCGGGCCATCGGCTATCTTGCCGCCCAGATTTTCAGTAATGGCCCTGGTATTGGCTACCATCATTTTGAGGTAGGTATCCCCGTCGCTGCCCGCTGGGCCGAGGGAATCTGAGTAAAGTTTGGCATCCGCCAGAGCAACTCCGGCTTCGGCGGCCACCGTGGTCATGAGGTCGGGATTAATGGTAGTTTCTGCAAAAATGGCCGGTACGCCCAGGGCTTTAATGGATTCCACCAGTTGCTGCACCGTGCGAGCACTGGGTTGCTCTTCGGTGCTGAGGCCAATTAGCGTACCGGCAACGGTCAGTCCGTAGGCGTTGGCGTAATACTGAAAGGCATCGTGGGTGGTGACGAGCTGCCGCTGGCTGGGGGGAATAGTAGCGGTTTGGGCCTCAATCCAGCGATGTAATTGATTGAGTTCTGCGATGTAGGCGGCGGCGTTTTGGGTAAACAGCGCCTCATGTTCAGGCGCGAGTTCAATTAACTCGTCTCGAATGGCTTCCACCATGGGCACGCCATAACTGGCATTGCCCCAAACATGGGGGTCAGGGACGGTGCTGCCCGATTCGTTGAGATCAAGGGGCGGCACAACTTCCCCAACCGCTAGCTTTTGGGCATTCACTCCGGCGGCGTTGAGCAAGCGAATCAGGCTTGGTTCCAGGTTGTAGCCGTTGTAGAGAATTAAGTCCGCCTGCTCAAAGGCCACACTGTCAGCAGGCACGGGCTCGTAAACGTGGGGGTCGGCACCGGGCTGCAGGATACTGGTGAGTTCAATCTGCTCGCCGCCCACCTCGGCGGCCCAGTCCGCCAGGATGGTGCTGGTGGCTACTACGGAGGGCTTGTCATGGGCTGGGGCAGCGGGGGTAGTAGTAGAGTTCTCCCCAACGGTAGAGTCGCAGCCAGTCAACCCTAATCCCGCGATTGATGCGGCCAGGATCAGATTCCAGTAGCGTTGAAATGAGATATTTCGTTGCATAGACTACATTTCATATTCCTTTCATTTTCACGATACAATGTTTTTCATAATCGTTTCATTTTTGCTCTTTCTTCGGTTGAAAGGGTTGCCCCCAGGGCCAGATGGGTTAGGGCTAGCCCAGAATTGCTGCCTTTAGTATCGCTACGCGGCATTCAAGATGCCAAATTCAACGTGAAAAATCCTTAGGTTATCAGTGTTTCAGGCTTCCTGGACGGCAGGCTTATTGCTGCTGTAATGTACTAGCCCTTTGCGAAAAGAGACCTGTTGAGCGTTTGGAGACAGTAACATGGCGAATTCTCCCCAAATTACGGTAGACCACCTCAGCGTTAACTACCGGGATGTGCAGGCGTTGCGAAACATTAACGTTACGGTGCAGCCTGGGCAGTTGGTCGGCATTTTTGGCCCCAATGGTGCAGGCAAAAGCACGCTGATCAAGGCCATGCTGGGGCTGATGCCCGTGGTCACCGGCCTGGTCACCTACGGGGATGATTACCTCGCCAACCAGCTTGACCAGGTGGCCTACGTGCCGCAGCGATCGCAAATCGACTGGACCTTCCCCGCCACGGTTTGGGATGTCGTGATGATGGGTCGGGTTAAGAAAACGGGCTGGTTCCAACGCTTTTCTGCCGTTAGTCGGCAGTTGGCTACGGTGGCCCTGGAGCGGGTGGCCATGCTGGAGTTGCGAGATCGCCCCATTGGTTCCCTGTCTGGGGGGCAGCAGCAGCGTGTGTTTTTAGCCCGTGCCCTGGCTCAGGAAGCCGATCTATTCTTTTTTGATGAGCCCTTTGTCGGGGTCGATCAAAAAACCGAAGTGGTGATTTTTAAGATTTTTCGAGAGCTGGCGGACGCAGGCAAAATTGTCATGGTCGTCAACCACGACCTGGGCGAATCCATTACGCAGTTTGATCAGCTCATACTGCTCAATAAAGAACTGGTGGCGGCTGGCCCCCGCGACTGGGTGCTAACCCCCGAAAACATGAGCCGGGCCTACGGTGGCCACATTGGGTTCTTTGGCCATGCCGCCTGAGCTAGCAGTGCTCAACTGGTTTTTTGAGCCGCTGCAATACGCCTTTATGCAGCGATCGCTGGCCGTGGCCATTATGGTAGGCATCATCTGCTCGGTGGTGGGCAGCTACTTGATGGTGCAGCGGCTGGCCTTGCTGGGGGATGCGATTAGTCACTCGGTACTGCCGGGGCTAGCCATTGCCTTTTTGCTGGGAGTGAATATTTTTGTCGGCGCATTTGTGGCTGGAGTAGTCAGCACCGTGCTGATTGGCTGGATTCCTCGGCGATCGCCCATCAAAGAAGATGCGGCGATGGGCATTGTGTTCTCCGCGTTTTTTGCTCTGGGCATTACCCTAATTACCACGATTCAAAAAGACAACAAAATTGACCTAAATCACTTTCTGTTCGGCAATATTCTGGGCGTTTCCCCTGGAGAAGTCCGCGATACAGCTATTATTGCGGCCCTGGTGCTGTTAACTGTCATTCTTCTCTACAAGGAACTCCTATTCTACAGTTTTGACCCGCTGGGGGCTAGGGCCAGTGGGTTGCCCACCGGCTGGCTCAACTCTGGGCTAATGGTGCTGATTGCCCTCACAGTCGTCGCCAGCATGAAGGTGGTCGGGGTGATTTTGGTGCTCTCCCTGCTAATTGCCCCAGGGGCAACGGCCTATTTACTGGTACCCCGTTTGCATCAAGTGATGGGGCTAGGGGCTGGCGTTGGGGTATTTTCCAGCATTAGCGGCATGTACCTGAGCTATTACTTTAATTTGCCGTCGGGGCCAGCGATTGTGCTGGTGGTGTCGGTGCTGTTTGGCCTGGCCTTTCTGCTCAGCCCTCGCTACGGCGTGCTGACTAACCCAGGCACCAGCAACGACAATTCTCTCTGGCAGCGGTTGTTAGAATTATGGCGCTGAGGCCCAGCATTCCTTAACACCGACTCATTGACAAACCTCCACCATCCCCTCTAACCTACGTTCCGCAGGTTGACAAATAATTAACCCGATGCGTA
>CAYUBC010000422.1:0-4028 GCA_964442885.1 uncultured bacterium
GGCCCAGGCCGATGGCGAATATGCCGAGGCGATGGACAACTACCGCGAAGCCCTGACCCTGGAAGAAGACCCCTACGATAAAAGCTTCATCCTCTACAACATGGGCCTGATCCACGCCAGCAACGGCGAACACGAGATTGCCCTGGAGAAATATCAGGAGGCGCTGGATCTCAACCCGCGCATGTGTCAGGCCCTTAACAACATGGCGGTAATCTACCACTACAAAGGCGAACAGGCGGAAGCCTCTGGAGACAGCGACGCCGCCGAAACGCTCTTTGATGAAGCGGCCCGCTACTGGTTGGAGGCCATTACCATTGCCCCCAACAACTACATCGAGGCCCAGAACTGGCTCAAAAATACGGGCCGCATGAAAAATGACATCTTCTTCTAACCCATGATTGATTTAGAACAGGTTCGTAAAGTGGCGCTGCTGGCGCGGCTAGAACTGTCTGCGGAGGAAGAGCAGCAGTTTACTGGGCAGCTCAGCGGCATTTTGGAATATGTGGAACAGCTGAGTGAGCTAGACACGGCGGATGTGGAGCCCACCACCCGCGCCATTGAACTCAACAACATTACCCGGCCTGACCAGCTAGAGCCGTTTGGCGATCGCGATGCCCTCCTGTCCTGCGCCCCCGACCGCGAAGCCGACTTCTTCAAAGTGCCAAAAATCCTGGAGGAATAGCGGATTATTCGCGTAGGCCAGGGGGTCGCAGGCAGAGAGAGTCCGGCGATCAAAGCCAGTCAACAGCACTCCCCTGACTCCCAACCTGCGCCATGCGGCATATTACAACGTTGAAACGTCAATTCCCTCTTGCACTGGGAGGGGTTGGGGAATTGAGTTGCTCGTGTAGGCAGACTCCACGGCCACCCCAATGAGATATTCTGGGTGCTGCATTTCCTGAACTTTCAGCACAATTAAGTACTCGTAAAACGCTTGCAGAGTACACCAGGCCAGGCCTGCCTGCCCATCTAGCCAGCCGCCCAGAATAAACACCATGTAAAACCAGCGGGCAATCGGGCGCAGGGGCAGCCGCAGGGAGAGATCCTTCAACGCTCGCCGCCGTTCTACCTCAGAATGACCAAACAGCAGGGCTGACCAGTTGACGGTGCCACCCTGAAGCTGGCGCAAGGTTTCGCTGGCTTCGTCGGTAGAGTAGCGGTTGTGTTTTTCAAGCCAGCGGCTGAGCCCTTTACTACAGGTGTAGTGGGGATAGGTTTCTTGCAAAAAGCCGGTAGGGCCGTTGACGACTTCTCGCTCGGTGTGGCCGTAGTCGTCAAACCAAACCTGGTCGCGCTTCAGGAGGCGCAGTTGGTAACGGGGAAACTGGGTACTGCGGCGAATCCAGCGGCCCATAAACATGACGCGCTCAGCCACGTAGTAGGCCACTGGGCCGGGTTGGGTAATGGCCTGCAAGCACTCTTCAAACAAGTCTGGCGTCATCCGCTCGTCGGCTTCTAAAATGTAGGCCCAATCATACTTGTAGGGGATGGTTTGCAACATCCAGGTGCGCTGCTGGCCGTGGCTAACGAAGGGATGCTCGACAAAGCGAACCGGATACTGGCTGGCAATGGCCTGGGTGCGATCGCGGCTACAGGAGTCCACCACAATGACATCATCGGAGAGCATCGCCGACTCAATGCAGGCGGCGATGTCTCGCTCTTCGTTATAGGTAAGAATAAAAATAGAAATCATAACTGGGGCACTGTCTGGGTAAATGAACCATGACCCTGACTGATCGTACTGTAGTCGGCCAGTGAGCTAGTCGCTAGGGTGCCCCCTTAGCTTTACGAATTACTCATGGGTTGGTCACGATGGTGAGGTGGGCGGCAGTCGGTCTGGGCCAGGGGGCATGGTCAGCAGGGATCGAGCAAACTGTTCCGTCTACTGGCCCACAGGCAAAAAAAGGGCAGCCGTAGCTGCCCCAGCGATGAATCCTCAAGGTGTTCAGACGCAAAGGAATTAATCAATCGCCTTCTTGACGGCGTCCTTCATATCTTCCTTAGTATGGGTAGCCTTGGCCTCAGCTTGCTTGGCATTGCCCTCGGCCTTATCTTTGGGGTCACCGGTGATTTCACCCACAGCAGACTGAACTTTACCTTCAATGTTTTTGGCGGTTGCCTTAGCGCGCTCTTCGATAGACATAGCGTTCGAGTTCCTTAGTGTGAACGTCTTCTACACTGTAGAGTTCTGCCGCCATAAACCCATCTACAGTCAGGTAGAGAGCCAACTCTATCCAGTTGCAGAGATCCTGCCAGAAGGGTAAACGCTAAGGCCGCAGCCACCCCAGCTAAGAGGATGGATAGTCGTGGCATCCAAACAGCGCCATTGCAACTCAAAACCCAAAACTCAAAACCCAAAACTCAAAACTAAAACCTAAAAACTCAAAACCAGATTTAAGATTTTAGTAATATCTTTGTTGCTAAAGTCTTACCCTTCCATGACCTCTACTGCCATTTCCGCCGCCAACCCGCTGCTCACTCTGGAGTATTTACCGGCCCTAGAAGCCCTCGGCGACGCCTTTTACGATATGGTAGACGCCGCAGACTTTCCTCAACACCGGCTGCGATTCCGCAATGACGATCTGGTGCGGCGGCTGGGGTTGGATCCGGCTCAGGTCAGCGACGACCATTTCATCGAGGCCTTTGGCAAATTTCAGGGGCGCGAACCCTTCCTGGCTTTGCGCTATCACGGCTACCAGTTTGGCGAATACAATCCCTTTTTGGGAGACGGACGCGGCTTTCTCTACGGCCAGGTGCGAGGTACTGACGGCGACCTGTACGACTTTGGCACCAAAGGTTCTGGTACTACTCCCTACTCGCGCGGTGGAGATGGCCGGCTAACGCTGAAGGGCGGGGTGCGTGAGGTGTTGGCTTCAGAAGCGCTCTATGCCCTCGGGGTGACTACCTCTCGCACCTTTAGCCTGGTGGAAACGGGAGAAGACCTGTGGCGGGGCGATGAGCCCTCACCAACGCGCTCCTCGGTGATGGTGCGGTTCAGTCGGTCGCACATTCGCTTTGGCACCTTTGAGCGCCTGGAATATCACAACCAGCCCGATTTGATCGCCAAGCTGCTGGAGCATGTTATCGACGTTTACTATCCCGCTGTGCGGCTGTTTACCGACCCTCAGGAGCGCTTTCTACGCTTTTACGACGAGCTGGTGGATCGGGTGGCTGAGCTGGTGGCCCAGTGGATGTCCGTGGGCTTTTGCCACGCGGTGCTCAACACCGACAACATGTCTATCACCGGGGAAAGCTTCGACTACGGCCCCTACGCCTTTATGGATAAGTACGACCGCCGCTTCACTGCCGCCTACTTCGACTATGCGGGGCGGTACAGCTACGGCAATCAGCCGATTATCTGCCAGATGAATCTGAAGGCGTTGCAAAAACCTTTGCGCCTAGTCATGCCTCAGGCTGAGATGGATCAGGCGCTGGAACAGTACAAACCCCGCTACCTGGCTTACTACCAGGGGCGGATGCTGCGCAAACTGGGCTTTGCCGCCCTGCCAGATGACCTGGCTGAGGCCATTGTCCATCACACTCTGGAACTGCTGGAGGCGGTGGAGGTGGGCTATCACGATTTCTTCCTGGCGTTGACGCAGCAGTTTGTGCCTGCATGGCGGACTGAGGCCGACCAAATTTTTGCCACTACCCTACAGGCGTCTGACCCGGCGGCGGCGGCTCTGTTACAAACCTGGCGGCAAACCTATCACCGCTGCCTGACGGTGTTGCCTGAGAGTGCCATGACCGCCATTGCTGAGTGCTTGCAGGGCAGCAATCCCCAAACCGTGCTGCTGCGTCCTGAAATTGAGGCCATTTGGGAGCCAATTACCCTTGAGGATGACTGGCAGCCCTTTTACAACCTGCTGCAGCGCCTGCAACAACCCTTTGCTCAAGCTGAGCATTAGGAGGTAAGTTGGCTGCAGCGGAGCGTTCGCGCAGCGTCCCCAGAGGAGAAAACCCAACAGCAGTAAGGGACGTGCGTCTAAATAAAGTACCCGAAGCGTTGAGCACTGTAGGGTGCATAA
>CAYUBC010000423.1:0-4016 GCA_964442885.1 uncultured bacterium
ACCGCCAGGGTAAAGAGCGCTAGGCATAGGGCCATATGATGCCGCTTGCCAGCGACTCGGCGGACGTCGGGCAGGTCAGCGAAGGCTTCAAGAATCTCGATCCGCTCTACAGCAGGCTCAGTCCATGAGTCGAGAATAGCCGGGGTAGGGGTGTGAGGCAGACGCATAAACGCTAGAACCATTGGAACTAGTCTGAAACTCTAGCATCTTTAGGCTCCCTTGAGAATGAAATGGCCCTGCTATGCTTCTGGCGGCTGAATTGTGGGCAGAAGCGAGGAAAACTGGACAACCTACCGCAGATGCTAAAGCATTAGATGGGGATGTGATTTTGTCTGCCCAAGCCCGTCTTCTCTGCAATGAGGCGACAGAAGTAATTGTTGCGACAACGAATATATCTCATCTAACTCGGTTTATTACAGCGTCGGATTGGCAATTCATTGTGTGAATTTATTGGTCAGTGATCACGGCATAGCGTTCCGGTTGGAGCAGACTGACAAAGTTAGTCGGCTCATGTCAAAGGCTATCGGCAGCCGCTCAACCGGAACGTTAGACAGCTTGAATTGTCGATTGGGACAGTAGCACAAAGTGAATTTACAGGGCGATAGCTAGGATCATTCTTAATGAGTTAATGCAACACTTAATCTATGTGGACTGCACAAACATATTAAAGAACAAAGAGGTCACTTATGCAAAACTCGCGTCATGTTTCTTTGCTAACAAGCGGACAGGATCAAGTCCTAACCATTCCCCATGAACTTGCCCTATCGGGTACAGAGGTTTTGTTACGTAAAAAAGGTCATCGCTTAATCATTGAACCCATTCCTTCCAGTTATCTACTTTCTTTGCTGACTACGTTGCAAGACATTACGAATGATTTCCCTGATGTAGATGAGGGGTTACTTCTTTAGAACCGCCATTGGTCTAAGCCAGGACGCGAGCTATCTATAGCGCCCCTTCCACTCTGGCGTTGAACCCATAGACGCGGCGCTCCCCAGCCAGGGGTACCAGGGTAACGGTGCGTTCGTCGCCGGGTTCAAAGCGGACGGCGGTGCCAGCGGGAATATCCAGGCGCATGCCACGGGCCTGGTCGCGGTCGAAGCGGAGGGCAGCGTTGACTTCAAAAAAGTGAAAGTGAGAGCCCACCTGAATGGGACGATCGCCGGTATTAGCCACGGTTAGCGACAGCGTGGGTTGGCCAGCATTGAGTTCAATCTCCCCCTCGGCGGGTATGAGTTCACCAGGTATCATGGTTGGCCTCCTAGGTTTGCAATCAAATCCTGGCGCTTTTGCTGGAGCGATCGCTCCACTAGCGGCAGGGCTTCTTCCAGTTCGCGGCGGATGGCCCCCTCGGCTCCGGCTTCCAGGAGCTGGTTCAGGGCGAGCAGGTGGGCGGTTTCCAGGGCCATTTCCATCGGCACCTTGACATCCGGAATCACCCCAGTGCCGTCCCAGTTTTTGCCGGTAACGGGGTTGATGGCCTGCCCAGTGGGCATAAACAGCCAGAAGTGATCATGCAGTCGAAAGCCACGGCCAGGATTGGCCCCACCCCGCGTGGTTTCGCCCACCACTGTGGCCCGCTGGCGGGTTTGCAGGTTGTAGGCAAATTCCTCGGCGGCGGAGAAGGTGGCGGGGCTGGTGAGCACAAACACAGGCCGACCCAAGTAGCGCCGACCGGGCAAGTAGGGAAGCGTCCACCACTGGTGGGTTTCGTCGGTGGCACTCCAGTAAAGGTCATTCAGGTGAACGGGGGGATGGGCGGCAAACAGGTAGCTGCACAGAAAGGCCACCGCCGCCGGAGATCCGCCCTGGTTGTGGCGCAGGTCAAAGATCAGCGCATCGGTGTGGGCGACTAGGGCCATGGCGGCGGCCAGGGTGTCCCCCGCCAGTTCCGGTGGCTCAAAGCTAAAGAGCTGGATGTAGCCAATGTTTCCGGCCAGACGTTCGACCTTGTTGAGGTCAAAATTACGCCGCTGGCTGGCCTGGCGCTGCCGCTCGATATCTGCCGTAGAGGGCTTGGTATCGGGGTCAAGGTGGGGTAAGGGCACCGGACTAAAGTGCAGCCGCAGGTTGAGATCCTGGCCGAGGGTTTGAAGCTGAGCCGTGAGGGTATCGGCCAGTTGTTGGCCGCCGGTGATGTCACCGTAGCCGTTCTCCTCCAGGCGTTGTTCTAAATCGGCCTGAATTTTTTCTGCCACCTCAGGGAAGATGTAGGCATCCAGCTGGCTGATCAGCGCCTCCAAAACGGCCTCCACATCGGCGGGCTGTAAGGGAAAGTCAGACTGATAGGGGGTGGGGGGAGCAGAAGAAGCCATGCCAGCACTATCGAATGGGGTCGTGAACCGTTACCAGTTTAGTACCGTCTGGGAAGGTTGCCTCGACCTGCACGTCGTGGATCATCTCGGCGACGCCCTCCATGACATCGTTGTGGCCCAGCAGGGTAGTGCCGTAGCTCATTAATTCGGCCACGGTGCGGCCATCGCGGGCCCCTTCCAAAATGGCTGCCGAGATGTAGGCCACGGCTTCGGGATGGTTGAGCTTTAGCCCCCGTGCCTTACGCCGCTCCGCCACCAGAGCGGCTGTAAAAATGAGCAGTTTGTCTTTTTCTTGAGGGGTAAGTTGCATGGCTCTGAGGTCGAAGGGGAGTTATGGCGCTAGATGTAAGCTTTCAAGGTTTTGAGCCGGTTGTCAACCGAGCCCCTTAAAGAGACTTCGAGATCCGTCAAACTCCTTAATTGCGGCCTAAATCGCCGGTTAACCTGCTTTGAGGTTAACGTAACGCTTCGTCTTTAAACCTATCGCTTAATTGAATTGGCATAGAGCTTTATGAACAAACGGCAGACAATACTTCTGTCCCCAGCAGAGGTGAGGCCACACGATGGGTATACCCCTTTTAGATACCGCCGCCATTGGGCAAAATTTTCCCAGTTCAGGGCGCTATAGTCCTGTAAATCCTGACCAGTGGGCTACGGCGCAGTATCCCCTAGGCGCACACTATGACGGCAGCGACGTAACCTTTGCCGTCTATTCCAAGCGGGCCACCCACATCTTGCTGGAAATTTACGACCAGGCCACCGGGGTTGCCGCCCGCCACGACTACTGGCTAGCCAAAAACCCCACCGACGACATCTGGCGGGCTAAGTTGGCCGATATTCCCCCCGGTACCCTCTATGCCTTCCGCTGCTGGGGGCCAAACTGGGAGTATCAGAGCGACTGGCATCGGGGTAGCTGCCACAGCGGCTACCAACGTGATTTTGACGACCAGGGGAACCGCTTCAACCCCAACAAAGTGCTGTTTGACCCCTATGCCCGTGAGCTGTCCCACGATAAAGAATCCCAGGCCATGCTGGCTGCCGGGCACAGCGGCGCAATGTATGCCACCGGGTTAGGGGACTACCACGGCATTCCCCGTCGCGACTTTGACACCGGCCCCTGGGTGCCCAAGGGCATTATCCTCGCGCCCGATGGCGAGTCTACCGGCCAGCGTCCGTTTCTGCCGCCAGAGCGGGCGCTCATCTACGAAGCCCATGTGCGCGGGTTGACTCAGCATCCCAGCGCCTCCCAATTGCAGACCTGTGTGAAGGGCTATCCCGGCTTTGAGCAGGTGGTGGATGTGCCGGAAGCCTATCGAGGCACCTATGCCGGAGCCGCCTACATGGCCAAATACCTAAAGGCGCTGGGATTTACCACTATTGAACTGCTGCCCGTCCATGAAACCGCCAACGAAACCAACCCCAACGACCGGCCCGGCGGCAACTACTGGGGCTACATGACCTTCGGCTACTTTGCCCCAGATCGCCGCTATGCCTACGACAAATCCCCCGGTGGGCCAACCCGCGAGTTTAAGCAAATGGTCAAAGCCTTCCACGATGAGGGCCTGGAAGTTTACCTGGACGTGGTGTTTAACCACACCGGCGAAGGCGGCAACTGGGGCAGCGACGACACGGTAGGGTTCGGCGAGCGCACCTGCCTCGCGGTTAAAATCCTCGATCGTGGCGTAGCGATCTCGTAGACAGGTT
>CAYUBC010000424.1:0-4006 GCA_964442885.1 uncultured bacterium
AGGGCTTATGAGTCCCCTGCTCTACCACTGAGCTACTGAGCCACAAGTCGCCTGTAGAACTAGTTTATAAAACTACTGCTACAAAACCAACAGTTAATAAATCTATCACAAATTAACCCCAGTCGATAAAGGCTGAAAATAAATTCCAGCCTGAGCCGCCGCCATATAACCCAAACTAAAGGCAGGCCGACAGAAATGCCAGCCTGCCCTTGGGTGCAATTACCCTAGATGACCTGAGGTAGATTCAAACCTAACGACCTGGTAGATAGGCCATGGGGTTAACCGTGCCAGAACCCGGCAGGTGAATCTCAAAGTGGAGGTGGGGGCCAGTGCTATAGCCAGTGCTGCCCATAGCGGCAATTTGCTGCCCCTGGCTCACCTGCTGGCCCTCTCGCACGAGCAGCCGACTATTGTGAGCATAGCGGGTCATACTGCCATCCGGGTGGCGAATATCCACCAGGTTGCCATAGCCGCCAGAGTTCCAGCCAGAGCGCACCACTACACCGCTGGCCGCCGCCACAATGGGAGTGCCCACCGGGCCAGCAACGTCAATGCCACGGTGCATGCGGCCCCAACGCCAACCATACCCAGAGGTAAAGGTGCCACGAGTCGGCCAAATGTAGCCATTAAACCGATTCGGTGCCTCCGGCAAAAACTGGTCAGCCCCAGGCAGCATCGGCATATCTGGAGACACCATTTGGCCAGTCGGCATCTGCTGGAACGGACTATAGGCCTCGGCACCAAGGGGGGCTGCGGCCAGAAGCTGCTCTCCACCCGTTGACAGGGGTACATCCGCCGCCGTCGGCGCAGATGACCCAGGCAGGGTTTGGCGAGTGGCTACCGATGCAGACGCCGTTACTAACGGAGTCTCATCAGCCTCCACTTCGGCAACATCGGTAACAGTCCAAGCTTGACTTTGGGTGGAGGCTTGCTTGCGCTCCACCGATTCAGTGGCCAAGGAAGCCGCCGCCAACGGGGTAGAACTGGTCTCCGCAGCAGGGGCAACGCGCAAAGCTGAACCATTCAGCCTTGGGGCTGGAACCGACTCCTCAACCAGGCCAACGCGAGTCCGCTCTAGTTCCTGGCGAGCCTGACGAATTCTAGCGTTCAGCTCATCCCGATTAATCGAAGCGCTATTGGATTCACGAATCCGCGCTAAGTGTTCACGAATAACCTGCTCACGGGTAAGGGGAGCCGGTTCCACCACGGTCGCCACCGCAGTCGCAGCTTCAGACTCCGCCGCTGGCTGAGATGAGGCTGGCTGGGGTTCAGCCAGTCGAGCCGTCGTAGCCGCTTCCGTGGTCGCGACTCGCGAAGACTCACCACCAGGACTGAGAGACGCGGCCACAGAGCTGGGTGAATTCAGGCTAGCCGAGGCATTGCGAGGCTCACCAGGCGCGTCGTGGAGGGGGATACTTTCAGGCCAGGCCGATGCCGCCTGGGGAGACGCTTCAGCCACTGTGTTTGGCACAGTCGCAGGCTCAGAGGGCTGAGCCGCCGCCAATTGGGCCGAGGCATCTTGCCAGGACACAGAATCCTCAGCCTCAAAGGCGTTTGCTTCTGCATTAGCAACCTCAGTAGAGGGCACAGCCTCAGGCTCAGGAACGGCTTCAGCTGCCAGTTCCTTCGCTATCAGGTCGGCCTTGGCAGATAGGTTATCCTCATCCGTCGCCAGAGCTTCCGCCTGCAACGAGTCGGCCTCGTCAAGCTCAGGGCTGGCTTCACCCAAGTGAGCATTGGCCTCATCTAAGCTAACCCAGGCATTCTCCAGCTCATCAACCGATAGAACTGCTACCGCTGACGGAGCCGGACTCAAAACCGGGGTGTCGCCTCCAAAGCTCCCGGTAGTTGTGCCGATAGCCAAACTGGACGAGGCTGGTGCACTACCAACCAAGGCATTCGATAGGCTTTCGGTGGGTACACGCAGCACCTGACCGACCCTCAAAACATCATCTTGGGAAATGCCGTTGACAGCCTTTAGCGTACTGACATCAGCCTGATGCTTGGTCGCAATCTCCCAAAGGCTATCGCCTTCAGTGACGGTGTGGTAAGCCGTAGCTGAGCTAACCTCAGCGGTGGCTTCAAACTCAGACCCAGAATCCTGGGCCAAATCATCTACAGCGGGCAACACAACAACGGTTGAGCCTTCAGCCGCAAAGGCCAGGCCAGGAACAGATACCAGAGATGCCGAAGCCCCAAGGGACAAGGCAATGCCCAACACAGAAACCGGGGCGTTAACCTGCTGGCGAAAAACTCCCGACATGCCCAGTTGCTCCTCTGAGGAACCCTGCAGGGGGGCAACAGCTAATGGCTTCTTTCGAAATACACGCTTCAAGGAACGACCTCCTGTAAACCAGTGCTCAACGATTGAACCTTTCCGCTCAGGGTCGCCGTAGCCATAACCCGAAGGCTGGACATCGACGATAACCTCAAGAGCTGGCAAAACTCAAGCGATAGAACAGCAGTGAAACCACGGAATCAGCCTTCGCTAGGTAACAATACCTTGCTGCTGTAACTTAGGCAAGTTTACATAAGTAAACCTAAAAAGCAATAGCCTAACTTTGTTCCGTGTCGCCATGGCCCCTTGCAATCAAGAGGCTAAGGCTTTCGTAAACACAACATATAGGTTTAACCCCACAAAAATCTATTTGGCAAGGGCCTTGCCATAACCTTCATACCAGGCCCACAGGTTTACAGAGGGCTGAATTAGAGGCCCTACAGAGACTTTGGCAAAAAGCTGAGAACCCTTTTAAGAATAGGCTTCCTGAGGATTGATTCAGACCGAATTTGCCAGCCAAACTGCGTAGACTGAGTCGGGTTCTTGAGGGTTAACCTCAGAGCATATAAATTTCTTATCATGCGCCACCAGATTTTGTAGCTAGGATGACGGCAGGCCACGTTTATCCATGACCAAGGCTTTGCCCCTGTCTTGAAACCCTGACGCGGCGGTCAATATGGCCACTTAGTTCAAGGCAAAGCGTAGCCAACTGTCGCTCCAGAGCGTCCTGCGTTGGATGCAGCACTAATAGTTCATTACCTAAGGCAGATGGAGCCGGGGCAAAGCGTTTCCATGAGCTTGGGGTCGCGCGTCGGGCTATCCCCCAAGCCAGCTATGGGGTTGACCACTTTCCCTGCAACTGACGACGGGCCTCGTACAGCCCAACGGCAGCACTGGCGGATAGATTCAGGCTTCTAACGGCGGTTCTGTTCATGGGAATGTACACCGTCTGAGCGCAGCTCAGCAGCACAGATTCCGGCAGTCCTTCGGTTTCGCTGCCAAACAGCAGCCAGTCATCCTCCTGGTAGCAGAACTCTACATAGCTACATCGTCCAGAGGTGCTAAAGCCGATGGTTCGCCCTCCCCGCTGCTGCTGATAGCGGGCAAAAGCCGCCCAATCATCATGAAGGGTGAGATCTACCTGGGGCCAGTAATCTAATCCAGCCCGTTTCAGGTAGCGATCGCTCAGCTCAAAGCCCAAAGGGCCAACCAAATGCAGCGGCGTGTCGGTGGCTGCACAGGTTCGAGCGATATTGCCAGTATTCGGCGGAATTTGAGGATTTACAAGAACAACTTGGGGCATTAAACCAACGCAAGGGAACAAAGTCGGAGCCTATGCATAACTCCAGCACGGGTGTCTAGCACCTATAGAAAATTTTAATCCTTTCCGGACAGTGAACAGACCCGTGCCAGAAGAGGCGTCTATACTGCCGGTTATCTTGGCATAAATAGGTATTTGCGATTCAAGCTATAGGTAACTTCGATAGCCGACTACCCCAAAACGGCTCAGGTGGGAGTATCAAGTATCGGTGCAGGCCTGGAGCGTTGCACCGACACCGTACATCTGGCGTTGCCGTGCCCTTTTTACCTAAGGGACTCGCAAGAAAATAAGATACCCATTGCCATCTTTCCTACGGGTGCATTGCTGCGCGTTGGCGTAGCCTCGCCCCAGCGTTATGCACCCTACAGTGCTCAACGCTTCGGGTACTTTATTTAGACGCACGTCCC
>CAYUBC010000425.1:0-3991 GCA_964442885.1 uncultured bacterium
CTTTTCCCAGCACCACTGCTCGCTGTGGTTGGGGTTACGAAGCTGCACCTGCTCTACAAGGCGCTCGGCAACAGCTCGATTACCGCCCACCAGGCGGAGTAGTTCCCGTTTCGTATGACTATTAACCGATTGCCTTGAGATTGCCGTAGTACTGGAGCGCGCATAGCCTCGTGCCTTGATGCGGCCCCTGGCCTGGTAGCGCCTGAGCCAAAAAAACAGCCCAACCAGTAGGGCAATTGCCAACAGTAGAGAAAGATCCATGCTCCGGTTACGCCATGACCATTAAGCTCTGATCCTAGCTCACAGGGCGGCTAAACTTCAGGTTTACTAATAGACCATGCCCAACCCTTGGCATAGGAAAGCTTGGTGGCAAACCTGGGTTAGGGTTCCGAGGAGAAACTTTCTAAGGGCTGGTTTGTAGACCATTGATACTCAATGGGGATATTGCTTTGCTTGCAGGTGTCTTCGATCTGTCGCTGTTGAGACAACGCCTTGCGCAGAGTGCTAATTAACTCGTGGGCCTGCTGCCTAAGTTGGGGCGTTTGATAGACGGTTGCCATTGTCTGCTGCTCTAGCAGTTGCAGCAGCAACTCGTAGTGGATGTGTGATGGTAAAGGAACTGGCCGACCCAAACTCGCCATGGTGTTGTGCTCTAAGAAAAAACTCGCGTGCTCTAGATACTCGCTAATCGCCTGCTTGAAGGGGCTAGGAAGTAACCGATTGAAACATTGTTCCGATGGCTGCACCGGGGTCGGGCTGCCGCATAAAGGCTTCTCCAATCAGCACGGCATTGGCTCCAGCGGTGGTTACCGTGTGGAGGTCGGTAGCACTATGCAAACCCGACTCGCTCACAATTAGGGCCTGGCGGGCTTGCAGCTCAGCCTGGCGGGCTGCAAGTAAAGTCGTAGTTGTGGATAGGTCGGTGTTGAAGGTCTCCAGGTCGCGGTTGTTGATGCCAATCAGGGAAATAGACGGGATCGCCAGGATTCGATCCAACTCGGCCAGGGTATGAACTTCGACTAGAGCGCTCATGCCCAGCGCCTTGGCAATTTGGACAAAATAGCTCAGATCTTTGTCAGAGAGGATGGCGGCAATCAGCAGCACTGCATCGGCCCCTTTGCAGCGGGCCAAATACATCTGGTAAGGGTAGATGATGAACTCTTTGCACAGCAAGGGCAGGTCAACCGCCTGGCGCACCTGAGCTAGATACTCAAAGTCACCCTGAAAGAAGGCTTTATCCGTCAATACCGAGAGACAGGCCGCCCCGTGGCTGGCGTAGGATTGGGCGATCGTCACCGGGTCAAAGTCTTCCCGAATTACCCCCTGGCTGGGCGAAGCTTTTTTGATTTCAGCAATCAACGCTGGGGTTGTGGCGGCCTGGCTCAGAGCCGCTTTAAAGTCACGGGCAGGCGGAGCATTCAAAACATCTCGTTGCAGGTCGGCCAAGGGAAGGCGCTCCCGCATCTGGGCGACCTCCACTTCCTTGTGCCAGACAATTTTTTCAAGAATATGGCGGGGCTCGGCATCGGGCATTTTAACCTGGTACTGCAAGTACTGGATGGCTACCCTGGGGTTGGGCGGACGGCGACGAATGTTCATGCTGGCACCACCACGGCCCGTTTAAAGGCTTCATCCAGCACCTCTGATAAGGTGGGGTGGGTGTGCACACAGAAGGAAAGATCCGTCACCGTCTGGCCCTGGAAGATGGCATTGGCTGCCTCCTGAATTAAATCCGCCGCGTGCAGACCGATGATGTGAGCCCCGAGGATTTCCCCTGTATTCTTGCGATAGATGACCTTCGCTAACCCATCGGACTCGCCCTCGGCCAGCGCCTTAGAGTTGCCCTTAAAGTAGGTGCGCACCGTATCGATTTCAAACCCTTCGGCTTCAGCTTTCTCGCGGGCGGCGGGCTCGGTTAAGCCCACAAAGCTCACTTCGGGATGGGTAAAGGCAGCGGCAGGAATGCTCATGTAGTTAACCGTGCGGGGCTGGCCGCAGATATTCTCTACCGTAATCACCCCCTGGGCGGAGGCGGCATGGGCCAGCATCATTTTGCCTGTAGCATCGCCAATGGCCCAGAGGTGGGGCACTGGCTCACCATCGCGAGTGACCTGGAGATGGTCATTAACCGGAATAAACCCTCGCCGGTCTGGCTCAACGCCGACTCGCTCCAGGCCCAAATCTTTAGTGGCGGGAATGCGGCCAGTTGCCACCAGGCAGGCATCCACTTCCAGAACCTCGACGACCTCCTTAGTTTCTCGGTCGGCCAGCTCAATCACCACTGGGTTGCCGGGGGTAACGGTTTTAGCAATTAACCCCGCCCGGGTGTCGATGTCGCGGGGGGCAATCAGCACCCGCTGGGCCACCTTGGCAATATCCGGGTCAAAGGTGGGCATGAGCTGATCCAGCGCTTCGATGATGGTGACTTCGCAGCCCAGGGCAGTGTAAATATCGGAAAACTCTAGCCCAATGTAGCCGCTGCCGATGATGGCAATCCAGTCAGGCAGCCAGTCGAGCTTGAGGGCTTCGTCGCTGGTAAAGACGGTTTTGCCGTCTACGTCAATGCCGGGGGGAACAAAGGGCACAGACCCCGGCGAGAGAATGATGTCCCTGGCCGTAACGGTGCGTTCACCGGCTGGGGTGTCAATTACCGCCTTTTGTTCACCGGCCAGTCGCGCCCAGCCCTGGATGATATCTACGCCCAGGCGGGTCAGGCTGTTGGTCATATCGCCCTGAATTTTGCTGACCAGGGTCTTGGCATGGTCAGCAATGGCACCCCGGTCGTAGCTGACGCCACCCACCTGAATGCCCATAGCCTTGAGGTGGTGCTCGTTGCGAAGCTCTCGCACCCGACCCGAAGCCGCCAGCAACGCCTTAGAGGGAATGCAGCCCCGGTTAACGCAGGTGCCACCCATCACATCGGCTTCTACAATGGCCGTTTTCAGACCTGACTTAACCGCATGGAGCGCCGCCCCGTGGCCCCCAACCCCAGCGCCAATAATTAACAGGTCATAGTCGAATGCGTCACTCACAGCCAGCTCCTGAAACTACCCAAGGTATAACCCTACTCCGCCAGCCCAGAGAACGGCAAGGTACTCTGCTCTGTTGGATCACCCTTCATTCTTGACTACATCGGGGTGATTAGACAACCATTTGCCTAACTTGATAGCCGCCGCTGGCGACTGGCTTCGTACAGCAGCAGGGCGGCTGAAATGCCGACATTCAGAGATTCCACCCCGTTGTGCATGGGGATGCTCACCTCGACCGTAGCCTGGTTTTGCAAGGACAATGACAGCCCTGCCCCCTCATTCCCCAATAGAAAGACCGTTGGTTGGGTCAAGTCCACCGCCCAGTAGTCTAGGTGGGCGGTGGGGCGGGTAGCGACCAATTGGACTCCCTGCTGCCGCCAGGTTTTTAGGAGTCCATCTAGATCCTCAACAATCCCCATGGGCAGCCGAAACCATTGTCCTGCTGATGCCCTCAGCACCTTGGGATGATCTGGCGCGACGCTGGCCGGGGTAAGCCACAGGCCTTCTACATCAGCCGCTACGGCGGTGCGAATAATCGTGCCCAGGTTGCCAGGATCTTGCAGCGCGTCCAGCAGCAGGCCCAGCCCGGTTACTGTTTGGGGCTGGTTAACCAGGCGCTGAGGGGCAACCGCGACTACACCATCGGGATGAACCGTAGTGGTTAAGGCCTGCATGACAATCTCGGTTACCGGCTCTACTCGGTCAGCCCGTTGCGCTAGCGCCTGAGCTAGGTCAGGGTAGCGCTGCGCCCAGGCTTCGGTATAGCAGGCCACCAGAATGGGGTAACCTACAGCCAGAGCTTCCTGAATAAGGTGGGTGCCTTCTAGCAAAAACTGCCGCTGCTGCCTACGAAACTTGCTCTGGTGCAGCCTGCGAGCATCCTTCACCAGGGGATTTTGTAAACTTGTCAACATTTGCCTGGCCACTGAGCTAGTTAGCTCCTAAATGCGGAACCCGGGACT